>NZ_JACCSO010000572.1 GCF_013812955.1 Nannocystis sp.
GCCCTGGACCACGCGCGCGAGCACCAGCGGGCCCTCCGTCAGCGCCTTGCGCCGCAGCGGGCCCGAGCGCGCGGTCGCGGCCGCGCTCATCAGGAAACCCGTCACCAGCAGCAGCGCCCCCACGCTCATGAAGCCCCAGCCGAGCAGACCGAAGGACCCGAGCACCCCGAACACGATGATCGCCAGACCACCGAGGCCCGCGAGCGCGTCGCCGAGGCAGCCGCGGTCGCCCCGGGCCATGCGCAGCAGCTCGGTGTCGAGGGTCCGCGGCGTGGCCTCGTAGCGGCCGCGGGTCGTCGCCAGCTCGTCGGTCATCGCGTGGGCTCTACCGCCGCGAGCGCGGACCTGTCAACGCCTGTCCCAAAGGCCATGCGGCCCGTCCGCGGCAAACGAGGCCAACAAAAAGCCGAGGATGCAATGCGTGCGCCGGGGGAGCCTGGCACAGCCAGATCCCCCCGGTCACCGCCGCGTCTCAGTTCACCGATCCGGGGTCGACGGGCTCATCCATCGCCTCGGCATCATCCGCATCGGCCTCTGGCGAGCCAGCCGACTCGTCATGTGCGTCGGCCTCGTCGGCGAGATCTCCGCCCTCGGAGTCGTGCTCGTCGCCGTGCTCGTGGTCCTCATCCTCGGCCTCGGCCTCGGTCTCGGCCTCGAGATCGGCGGCCGTGACCTCGACCTCCGGGACCTCCGCCACGGGCTCGACGGCGAAGCCGCGCTCCTGGCGATGCGGCGCGCACATCCGGTCCGGCGCGAGCTCCCCGTATGGGGTCTCACGCAAGCGCATGCCCGGAATGAACAGCCAGGTGCCCTCGCAGCCGGGGACCACGCAGGGCATGGTCTCCGCGCCCTCCGGCACCTCGCCGCTCTCGCCGCCAGGACGGAAGCTGACCGCGAACTCACCCTTCGCACACTCACCGCACAGCTTCAGCGGGTCCGCCGTGCGACCAGCGAGGAACGCCTGCAGCTGCGCGCCCGTCTTGTACGTCCAGGTGTTGTTGCACTCCGGGCGCCCGCACGCGACCTCGCGGTCCGAGTGCGTGCGGCAGAACTCGCGGCACACCTCGCACATGCGCCGCGGCGCCCCCGGCTCGAAGTCGAGGTCGTCGCTGCCCGAGGCCACCCAGGCCCGCATCTGACTCGTGCGGTCCCAGGTCCAGGTCCGCGAACAACCGTGCACCTTGCACGGCTGCTCGCGCGGCTGCAGGTGGGTGAGCTTCTGCGCGCACAGGCCACACATGCGCTCGGGCGGGCCCTCGGCGTTGACCACTGGCTTGCCGCCGCGACGGCGCTTGCGCCGGCGTTTGCGCCGATCGCCGCCGGGCTCGCCCGCGGGCTCGCCGGACTCCTGCGAATGGCCCTCGGTCGCCTCGGTCGCCTCGGTCGCCACCGCGTCACCCTCGGCGCTGGCCGGGCTGTCGCTCGTGTTCACGTCGTCGGGCACACGGCCCTCGACGTAGGTGTCGGCGAAGACCTCCGGGGAGCGGACTTCATCCGGGAACGAGCCCGGGGCCGCCACAGCGAGCCCGGAGCTGGATGATTCCGCCACGAAGGATCCGGATGAACTAGCTGAACCAGCTGAACCAGCTGACTCGGACGAGCGAGCGAGCGCGGCAGCTTCGGCTCGTGCGGCCTGGGCAGCAGCGGCCCGGGTCGCGGCGGCGTCGGCCTTGCTGCGCTGGCGCAGCAGCCACAGGCGATGGCGAAGCTGCGCGTCTCGGGTCCAGGTCCAGGTCCGGCGGCAGCCCTCGATCTTGCAGGGGAGCTCGGTGTCGTGGGTCTCGCGCTCGGCGGAGAAGCACTCCGCGCACAGCCGCGACGGCCGCCGCAGCTTGCCGGTGCGCTGCATCTCGGCGAGCTGTGCTCCGCGCTTCCAGGTCCAGGTATTGGCGCAGCCTGGCGTGCGGCACTGGACCTCGCGGTCGGCGAGCTCATTGAACTGCGCCAGGTGCTCGTCGCACATCCGGTCCGGCGGTGGCTGACCGAAGCCGCGGATCTGCTGGGCGGCGAACCAGGTCCAGGTGTGGTCGCAGCCGGCGATCCGGCACGGCACCTGCTTGTCCTGGACCGCGCTGAACAGCGACGCCGTCAGCGGCGAGGCGCTGTCATTGCGACGGTCGTCACGGCGGTCGTCGCGGCGATTGTCATCACGACCGAAGCTTCGCCGATCGTCACGTCGCTCGGGCCGCGGTCCGCGGTTACCGTCCGGGCGCGGGCCTCGATCACCCTCCGGGCGCGGGCCCCGATGGCCGTCGGGGCGCGGGCCTCGATCACCGTCGGGGCGCGGGGCCCGTTCACCGTCCGCACGCGGAGCTGCAGCGGCGGCGCCGTTCTCGGCCGCACGCGGCGCTGCGTCGGCGCCGTTGTCAGCGCTGCGCTCGCGCGGGGCGCGATCCGGCCGCGACCGCTGCTCGCGGCCACCGGCTGCCTCTGGCCCGCCCGTCGCCCGTACGGATGGCCCGCCTCGATTGGTCTTGGGGTCCTCTGCCACGGCGCAAGTATCAGTCTCCGGGGCGTCCCCGTCCAGTCCGGACGGGCGTTCACCGACCCCTGGTCTATACTGTGGCCTCCGCGATTTTTCGCGGTCGGGAGGTCCGTATGTTCTTGACCATCATCGGGTTTGCAGTCGCTGGCGCCACCTATGCCTTCGCAAAGAAGCAGGGGCTGAAGACGGGCACTGCCGCGGCGGCCGCCACCACCACGGGTGTCGGCTCGGCTGTGGTCGGCTCGTTCGTGATCGCGTCGGCGACTGTCGTGCTGCCGCTCGCCGCCGTCGGCGGGATCGGCTACCTCTACTTCAAGCGCGGCAACAAGCCGAAGGCCCTGCGGGCCGGGCGTTAACCCGGAGCGCGCACCACCAGCGTCGCGTAGTAGTAGACGACCGGGCCGACGAACAGCAGCGCGTCGACCCGGTCGAGCATTCCGCCGTGCGCCCCGAGCAGCGCGCTCGAGTCCTTGACCCCGTAGCCGCGCTTGAGCATCGACTCGAACAGGTCACCGACCTGACCGAACAGCGAACCGACCACCCCGAGGATCAGCGCGTGTTTGATCGGCAGCTCCGGCACCAGCAGCAGCGAGCCCATGCCCACCGTCGCCAGCACCCCGCCGACCAGCCCGCCGAGCGAGCCCTCCCAGGTCTTGCCGGGGCTGACCGCCGGGTAGAGCTTGTGACGGCCCCACAGGCGGCCGAAGATGTAGGCCACCGTATCGGAGGAGAACGCCAGCGCGAGGGTGATGAACAGCCAGCCCGGACCGAGCTGATCCTTGATCAGCGGCCACACGCTGGCCAGCAGCGGCACGTAGAGGAGGCTGGCGATGCACGCGGCCATGTGCCGGCCCGCGCGGTCGAGGTGGTGCCGGCGCATCAGCATCGTCGCGGCGATCACGACCACGGAGAAGCTGAGCAGCGGCGGCAGCGCGGTCCCGGGCCCGAAGATCATCGGCAGGGCGTGCACGGCCCCGCCGAGCAGGCCGACGACCACCACCCGCAGCGGCACCTCGGCGTCCTCGGGGCGCACCGGCAGGGCCATGCGCAGGAACTCATCGTGCGCGAACATGGTCGCGATCCCCGACATCACCAGGATGCTCCACGGACTCGCGTCGAGGTACATGCCGGCGACGAGGATCGGGACCAGCAGGACCGCGACCCACAGCCGGCGGATGAAGTCGGCCATTCCTTAGCCCTTGCCCCGCTGCGGCGGGAACAGGCCCGAAGGAACCGGATAAGCCGGCTCATCGGAGGCCTCGGTCTCCGGGACCGTGCCGAACCGCCGCTCGCGCCGCGCATAGTCGTCGAGCGCCTCCTGCAGGTGCTCGATGGCGAAGTCGGGCCACATCGCCTCGCTGAAGAACAGCTCGGCGTAGGCGACCTCCCACAAGAAAAAGTTGGAGATCCTGTGCTCGCCGCTGGTGCGGATCAGCAGGTCGAGCGGCGGCAACATCTTGCTCGAATCGAGCTGGGCCTCGAAGGTCTTGGCGTCGACATCCTCCGGGCGCAGCTTGCCGGCCGCGACCGCGCGGCACAGCCGCCGGGCGGCCTCGGTGATCATCTCCCGGCCGCCGTAGCTGAGCGCGAGACACAGGGTCATATCGGTGTGGTCCGCCGAGGCCGTGATCAGCTCGCGCATCGGGTCGCGCACGTAGCCCGGCAGGCGCTCGGTGTCCCCGACCGTGATCAGCCGGATCCCGTTGTCGAGGATCTCCGCCCGTTCCTCGATCAGATAGCGGTTCAGCAGCTGCATGAGGTGAAACACCTCCTGCGGCGGTCGGTCCCAGTTCTGGCTCGAGAACGCGAACAGCGTCAGCGCCTCGATCCCCGTCTTGCGCGCCGCCCGGACCACCCGCCGCACCGCGTCCGCGCCGTGCTCGTGCCCGACCTCGCGCGGCAAGCCCTTCTGCCGCGCCCAGCGCCCGTTGCCGTCCATGATGATGCCGACGTGACGCGGCAAGTTGACGACCGGGCCAGAGCCAGAGCCAGAGCCCGAACCAGAGCCCGAACCAGAGCCCGAGCCAGAGGCCGCATCCGCCCCCTCACTGGCGCTCACGCTCGCCCTCCGGACGGGACCCGGCGGGCCCGAAATGAGTGCGTGGCGGCGGTACCTGGCGATCCCTGCATGATGGCGGCGCGTCTCCTGGGGGTGCTGCGGCATACCACGCCCCAGCCCCCCCTGAAAGCACTT
This sequence comes from Nannocystis sp., assembly GCF_013812955.1. Lineage (GTDB taxonomy): Bacteria > Myxococcota_A > Polyangia > Nannocystales > Nannocystaceae > Nannocystis. The sequence goes on from NZ_JACCSO010000572.1 coordinate 4,680, forward strand.
CGTCGCCCTCTGCTTCGGTTCGGGTTGCCGCCCCGCCAGCCAATGGCATACAATCCGTCCCCTGCTCGGGGCCCGGCGCCCGGGCCGGCGACCTTGCTTCCCCGGCCCGTTTCCCGGCCCTCCTCCGTCCGGGCCCTCGTCTGGCCCACTGCTTGGCCCCTCCTCCGTCTGGCCCCTCCTCCGTCTGGCCCCCTCATGAGCTACGCCGATACCCTCGAATCGTACATGCTCCGCATGGAGCTCCCCCATGAGCAGGTGTCGGACGACACCTGGGTGCTGGCTCCGGACAGCCTGCGTCACGCCCGGATCATCGTCCGCATCGACGAGCCGATCGTCCTCTACTCGACCCCGCTGTTCGGCGTCACCGAGGCGACCACCGACCGCGAGACCCTGTTTCGCAAGCTGCTCGAGTTCAACGACAACCTGCTGCACTGCGCCTACGCCCTCGACAACGACCAGATCGTGCTGTCCGGCGCCCAGCAGCTCGAAGACCTCGACTACAACGAGTTCCAGGCGATGGTCGAGGACATGGTGATGGCCATCGACAGTCACCTCGACCAGCTCACGCCGTGGCGGCCTGCGACGATCCAGGAGGGCACTTAATCATGGGACTTTTTTCACGACTCGGCACCCTCATCCGCTCGAACATCAACGAGCTCATCAACAAGGCCGAGGACCCCGAGAAGATGCTCAATCAGGTCCTCGTGGACATGAAGCAGCAGCTCATCGAGGCCAAGAAGCAGGTCGCGGTCGCGATCGCCGATGAGAAGCGCATCAAGAAGCAATGGGAGCAGGAGGCCGCCAAGGCCTCCGAGTGGGAGAAAAAGGCCATGCTGGCGATCCGCGCCGGCGACGACACCCTCGCCCGCGCCGCCCTCGCCCGTAAGGCCGACCACGACGAGGTCGCCGGCCAGCTCAAGGACCAGTGGGAGGCGCAAAAGACCTCCGTCGAGAACCTCAAGGGCGCCCTGCGCGGCCTCGACAACAAGATCGAGGAGGCCAAGCGCAAGCGCAACCTGCTCGTCTCCCGCCAGAAGCGCGCCGAGGCCCAGCGCACCATCAACGAGACGCTGTCCAGCATCAACAGCACCAGCGCCTTCGACACCTTCGACCGCATGTCGGACCGCGTCACCCAGCTCGAGGCCGAGGCCGAGGCGACCTCCGAGATCGGCGCCCTGGCCGAGAGCAGCCTCGAGTCCCAGTTCAAGGCCCTCGAGGCCAGCAGCGTCGACGACCAGCTCGAGGCCCTCAAGCGCAAGATGGCCCTCACCGCCGGCAAGACCGAGGACCCGCGCCAGATCGGCGCCGGCAAAGCGGCCGCCCCGCCCGTCGACCAGGCCGCCGCGGAGCTCAAGGACGCCGAGCTCGACGCCCAGCTCGAAGAGCTCAAGAAGAAGCTCTCGAGCAGCTAGCCCAGCCCCGACGCCCCGACATCGCCTCGGGTTTATCCCAGCCCGCGCATGAGGCCCCCGCCGATCACCTGATCATCGGCCGGGGCCTTTGTCATGCGCGAGATCCTGCTGGCGCCGCTGCACGCCGAGACCGCGCTCGCGGCCCAGGCGACCCGCACTCGCTCAGCCGGTCCCGAGCTCGCGTCGCAGCGCCTGGATCACCTTCGTCACCTGCTGGCGCCGCTCTTTTAGTGAACCGTCCTTTTGGGCAGGTGCCAGCCCGTCGACGCCGGCGCAGAAGCGCTCGAGGTGGGCCAGCGCCTGGCCCTTGCCGCCGACCGCCAGCAACGCGCGCGCCAGGCCGTAGTGGGCCTCCAGATGATCGGGGGCGGCGCGCAGCAGCATGCGATAACCGGCGATCGCCGTGTCGTGGTCGCCCATGCGCAGGGCCAGCGCCGCGAGGTTCGACTGCGCCTCGGGCTGGTCCGGGTCGCAGCGCAGCGCCTGGTCGAAGTGGTCGCGGGCGCCGTCGAGGTCGCCGACCGCGGCCAGCAGCGCGCCGAGGTTGGTGTAGGCCGCGGCGAATTCGGGGTCGAGGTCGAGGGCCCGGTCGTAGCCCTGTCTGGCGTCCAGGAAGGCCGCATCGTCGGGGTCCTCGCCGTCCCAGGCCCGCTCGCGCTCGCAGGCGATCATGAACCATTCGTAGGCGCTGCGGTCGTCCTCGCCGGCGTGCTCCTGGGCGCGGGGGATCGCCAGCACCTGCGACGCTTGCTGATGCAGCGACTGCACGCTGAAGTCGAGCAGGCCCTGGCCGGTCGCCGCCTCGAAGCTGCGCTCGCTGGTCTCGACGATCACGCGCTCGTGCTCGCAGCGGATGCGCAGGCGCGACAGCGGCTGGTCGACCTCCGGCAGCTTGACCCGCAGGGCGTCGAGGCTGCGACGCACCGTCTGCAGCGTCAGGCCGGCCGCCAGCAGCTCGCGGGCCACCTTGATGCCGATCAGGTCGCGAAAGCTGTACCAGGTGCGACCCTTGACGCGGATCGACGCCTGGATGAAGCCGGTCTGCGACCAGTAGCGCAGGCGACTCTCCGGCAGGTCGAAGAGGCGGGAGACGTCGCGGATCGAGTAGGCCGCGCCGGGCGGATCGTCCTCGGTCCGGGGCGAAGCGTTGGCGGATGGGCTGCGCGAGGTGGTCCGTTGCTCGGTCATGGGCTCCCTGCCTTGCGTGCCGGCTCGAGCGATACCATGGCATCGCCATCGATGAGTACCTGCGTGCCCTCCGCACGTGCATGGTGATCCATCTCGATGTGAAGCTGTGCGTCCGGCACTTGAGCCAGCCGGGCCAATTCGGCCCGCGCCAGCGCGATCAGCTTCGTCTTCACTCGTGGGCTGCCGATCAGCAGCTCCGCCAGGCGCTCCGCCGTCGCCACGTCGGCCGGCTCGCGGAAATACGCGGCGCAGCGGCGCAGGTCGAAGGTCACCATCACGGTCGCGTAGAACCGCCGACCCGCCGACCCGCCGCCCCGCTGCGTGCCAGCGGCAAGATCAACATGGCCGAGCTCCTTGCCGCCCTCGATCACGTGCTCGCCGTGGCGCCACAGCACCTCCAGCGCGCTCGGCGACAGCGTCTCGCGGATCTCCCGCCGGATCAGCTGAACCTTCTGAACGCTGGCCCAGCGCGGCTCCGGCAGCAGTCCGGACAGCGCCTTGGTGGGAGGAGGAGAGGTGCGCACTGGGCCTACAGGTATGACATGGGCTTACCACTTCCCTCAAATTTCGCGCGCGTCCAGCCCGGGCCACTCCGGCCGGCGCGGGCTCGCTCCCCGGGGCTCATGTCCGGGTATGCTGCGGCACGATGACCGCCGCGTCCGAGACCCCGACTCCACATGGCGACGTGCTCTTCATCCTCGACCCGCTGCCGACGGTGCACCCGCAAAAGGACAGCTCGTACTTGATGATCGCGGAGGCCCAGCGCCAGGGCTTCCAGGTCTGGGCGGTGGAGCTCGGCGGGCTGCTGCTGCGGGGCGCCGACGCCTACGCTTACGCCACGCCGATCAGCGTGCCGCGGCTGGGTCAGCCGGTCGTCGTGCGCGGACCGACGGAGGTGCGTGAGCTCGGCAGCTTCCGGGTGGTGTTGATGCGCAAGGATCCGCCGGTGGACCCGCACTTCATCCTGGCGACCTGGTGCCTCGACCGCGCGGCCAAGAAGACCCTGGTGATCAACGACCCCCAGGGCCTGCGAGATCTCAGCGAGAAGCTGGCGATCCTCGAGTTCCCCGAGTTCATCCCGCGCAGCTTTTTGTTGCGCAACATCGGCGACCTGCGCGACGCCCTCGACGAGCTCGGCGGACAGATGATCCTGAAGCCGGTGTACGGCTATGGCGGTCGCGAGGTGTTGATCGCCCGGAAGGGGGATCCGAACCTCACCACCCTCTTCGAGCTGGCGACCCACGACAGCACGACCTGGACGATCGCCCAGGCCTTCGTCCCTGAGGCAAAACAGGGCGACAAGCGCATCCTGCTGGTCGACGGCGAGCCAATCGGTGCGGTGCTGCGGGTCCCCTCCGACGGCGAGATTCGCAACAACTTCCACGCCGGCGGCTCACCGGCGATCACCGAACTCAGCGCGCGTGACCTGGCGATCTGCGCCGCGGTCGGCCCCTTCGTCCGCAGTCGCGGGCAGTTCTTCGTCGGCATCGACGTGCTCGGCGATTACCTGACCGAGATCAACGTGACGAGCCCGACCGGCATGCAGGAGATCAATCGCCTAGAGAACCTCACCGGCGACGCCACCATGCAGGCGAAATTCTGGGCCGCGCTCGCCACCCATCTGCGCTAGGCGCAACATGCGGCGGAAATTGGTGCTAGACCAGACGCCGACCCATCCGTGATGCAAGGTCCATCCCCCACCCTCCGTCAAGTCCTCGCCGCCGAGCTGCCGCGCCTCTACGTGGTCGCGTACCATATGAGCGGCACCCGCTCGGAGGCCTTCGAACGCCTGCGCGAGCTCGCCGCAGAGGCGAGCAAGGACCGCGGAGAGGCCGTCTTGACCGACCCTCGCCCCGCCGACGCGCTGCTCAGCATGCTGGCCCGCAACATCGAGGAGAGCCTCGGTCGCAAGGCCGAGAAGACCTTCCAGATCCTCAATGACATCCTGCGCGACGACATCACCCACCCGATAGACCTCAACACCCCCGGCATCGACGGCGACTTCAACCGCATCCATCCGCTGCTGTGGGAGCTCAAGCGCACCTGCCTGACCTCCGTGCTCGCCTGCCTGCCGCCCGGCGTGCGCATCTCCTTCATCCTCACCGACCTGCTCGGCTACAGCCCCGCCGCCTCGGCGCTGCTGCTCGGCATCAACGAGAGCGCCTATCGCGTCCGCCTCACCCGCGCCCGCAAGCGCCTCGACAGCCACCTCGCGCCGCTCTGCCAGCATGTCGACCGCCAGAACCCTTGCAACTGCGAGGGCCGCCTCGGCGTCGCGCTCGCCAAGGAGTTCATCACCTTCCCGCCGCACACCGACGACATCCCGCACGCCCCGCACGACAGCGGCCCGGAGTCGCACGAGATGGGCGCGCTCTACCGCGGCCTCCCGCGCATCACCTTGACCGAGACCCAGCGCGACGAGCTCCTGAGCCGCTGCCCGGAGGACCCGGTCGAGCTGCTCCTCGAGGAGCGCCACGGCCCCGCCGCCAACGGTGCCTGAGGCCGCCGATCTTCCCGCCGATCTTCCCGCCGATCTTCCTGCCGATCTTCCCGCCGATCTGGGGCGCCTGTGTCGCCCGGCGCTGCGTCCGGTCGCCGCGTGGCCGGCGATGAGCGGCAGACCTCGGCGATCCGCATTACAACAGGGGGACCGATGGCCGACCTCAACGTCCCCGCCCGCGTCCACTGCGTCGACGCAGCGCGCGCCCAGTTCGGTGGCCGCGTCGACCGCCTGATCCACGGCCTCGACCGCGAGGACCCGCTCGCCGACGCCGTCGTCCGCGAGCTCGCCTCACTCCCCGGCGCCCACGCGCTCGTCGACGACGCGCTGCAGGGCCGCATCCCCGATCAGGCGCAGCCCCCGGCCCTGCGCGAGCTGCTCGCCAGCGTCGCCGAATACCCGCGCTGGGTCGACTGGGCGCGGGTCGACCGCGGCTGTCACGTGTTCATGCGCGCCGGCTTCGCCGGGGGCCTGGTGCTCGGCCTGCGCTCGCTGCCCTACGGCTATGCGGCGCCCGCGGGCAACAAGCCGCTGGTGTTCTCGGGCCGGCTGGCCGAGCGCGCGCCCAGGCGCCTGGCTGAGACCGCGCGCTTCGTCGCCGCGGTCTCCGAACCCGGTGGACTGCAGCGGCGCGGCGAGGGCCACGCGATCACGCTCAAGGTCCGGCTGATGCACGCGCAGGTGCGCCGGCTGCTGCACGCGAGCGACCGCTGGGACCCCGCCCGCTGGTCGGCGCCGATCAATCAACATGACATGCTCGGGACCATCCTGCTGTTCTCGCAGGTGTTCCTCGACGGCCTGCGCCTGCTCGGGCTCACCATCTCGCGCGCCGAGGGCGACGATGTCATCCACCTCTGGCGCGTCATCGGCTGGCTGATCGGCGTCGACCTCGACCTGCTCGCCGACAACGAGCCCGACGCCACCGCCTGGGCCGAGGCCATCTACCTGACCCAGGGCCCGCCCGACGACGACAGCCGCGCCCTCGTCGCCGCCCTCCTGCGCGCCCCGGCCCAGACCGCCACCACCAGGGCCGAGCGCCGCCTCGCCAGGGCCCGCATGCGACTCAGCCACCAGCTCGCCCGCCACCTGCTCGGCTCCTCCCTCGCCGACGCCCTCGACATCCCCGCGCAACGCACCGCCCTCGCCGCGCCGCTGCTGCGCGGGGCCATCACCGCCCTCGACCGCGCCCGCTCCCACCTGCCCGGCCTCGACCGCCTCGCCGCCACCGCCGGCCGCCGCTACTGGGACGACGTGGTCGCGCTCGGCCTCGCCGGTCAGCCCGCCGACTTCGCCCCGCCCGCCCGCCTCGGCGCGCCGCGAACGACATGATCCTCATGACATGACCTTTACGACATGACCCCAAGCACATGTCCATGGCGACATGTCCGATAAGACAGCCACGGAAGGCCCCCATCGATGTCCGTCCCCGCCAGCCGCCTCACGCTCGCCAACGCCGCGCCCCTGCGCCCGGGCGGCGACTATGTCCTCTACTGGATGACCGCCGCCCGGCGCAGCACCCACAGCTACGCCCTCGACCGCGCGATCGCCCGCGCCCGCGAGCTCGGCCGCCCGCTGCTGGTCTTCGAGGCCCTGCGCTGCGGCTACGCGTGGGCCAGCGACCGCCTGCACGCCTTCGTGCTCGCCGGCATGCGTGACAACGCCGCCCGCTTCGCCGCCGCCGGCGTGGCCTATTACCCCTACGTCGAGCCCGCGGCGGGCCACGGCAAGGGCCTGCTGGCGGCCCTCGCCGCGAGCGCCTGTGTGGTCGTCACCGACGAGTCCCCGGCCTTCTTCCTGCCGCGCATGCAGGCCGCCGCCGCCGCGCTGCCGGTCTGCATCGAGCGGATCGACGGCAACGGCCTGCTGCCGCTGCGCGCCGCCGAGATCGTGTTCCCGACCGCGATCGGATTTCGCCGGTTCATCCAGAAGCGCGGCCGGCCCTACCTCGACGAGCACCCGCGCGCCGACCCGCTCGCCCGCCTCGAGCTCCCCCGTACACCTGTCCCCAAGGACATCCTCGCCCGCTGGCCGGCCGCCGACGAGCCGCTGCTGCAGGCCCGCCCCGCGGCGCTCGCCGCCCTGCCGATCGACCACGACGTCGGCCCATGTGGATCCGGTGGCAGCGCCGCGGCCAGCCGCACCCTCGCCCGCTTCCTCGAGCACGGCCTGCCCCGCTACGACCAGCGCAACGACCCCGCGGCCGCGGTCACCAGCGGGCTCTCGCCGTACCTGCACTTCGGGCACATCGGCGCGCACGAGGTCTTCGCCGCGCTGATGCGACGCGAGGGCTGGAGCCCGGAGCGCCTGGCGCGGACCACCAGCGGCAGCCGCGAGGGCTGGTGGGGGGTCGGCGCGGCGACCGAGGGTTTCCTCGACCAGCTGGTGACCTGGCGCGAGCTCGGCTTCAACATGTGCTTTTACCGGCCCGAGCACGAGTCGTACGAGTCGCTGCCGATGTGGGCGCAAAACACCCTGAACGAGCACGCCGGCGACGCCCGTGCGCACCTCTACAGCGCCGCGCAGCTCGAGTCGGCCCAGACCCACGATCCGCTGTGGAACGCCGCCCAGCGCCAGCTGGTGCGCGACGGCACGATCCACAACTACCTGCGCATGTTGTGGGGCAAAAAGGTGCTCGAGTGGAGCCCCGACCCTCGCACCGCGCTGGCGACCCTGACCCACCTCAACAACAAGTACGCGCTCGACGGTCGCGACCCCAACTCCTCGAGCGGCATCGCCTGGACCCTCGGCCGCTACGATCGGGCCTGGGGCCCCGAGCGGCCGGTGTACGGCAAGATCCGCTACATGAGCAGCGACAACACCGCGCGCAAGCTGCACGTCGCCGCCTACCTGCGCCAGTACGCCGACCAGCCGTCAGCCCCGGACCAGACGCTCGCGGACCGCAAGGCACGCCCGCCCCAGGTCAGCTCCGGCTGAGCGTCAGGCGCAGTCGAGCCGGACCTTCGCGGCCCCGGAGCCGCGGATCACGAGCGTCTTGGTCGCACAGACCACGACCTCGCCGCTGCCATGATGCTGGACCCGGACCGCCTCGGCCACGAAGGTCCCGGCGTCGATCGTCGCCCGCCCGGACACGACGATGGTCAGCGACGGGCCCTCGCCGGTGAGCACGAGCCCCGCGTCCTCGTCCGCGACGACCTCGACCGCGAGCGGCCCGCCGCCCTGTACGGTCGAGCTCGCCTCCCTGTGCAGCTCGATCGCCAGGGTCCCACGCGCGCCCGAGACCTGCAGCGTGCTCCTGTCCTCGGCGAAGATGCGGCGCAGCGCCGGCACCCTCGCCGACATCGTCGGCACCAGGCTGAGCCTGGTCAGGTCGTGGATGTCGACGCCGAGCGACAGCGTGTCGACGGCATGGACCTCCGCGAACAGGCGATCGAGCGCGTTGGCATCACCGCCGAACTCGGCCGCGATCGGACCCCTCGCCGCCAGCCTGCCGTCGACCTCGAGGGTCACCGCGAAGTCGTCGAAGACCTCGACCGCGTCGAAGGCCGGCAGGGAGCGGGTCTCGGTGCCCGGCTGACCGTCCCCGGTCAGGGTGCATCCGAGCAGGCCGGCCAGCGTGCAGACAAAAGCGCCGGCGAGCAGGCCGGGGCCAGACAGCGAGGCGACGCGGCGCATATCGCCAGCATAGCCCGCCCACGGCGGCGGATCGGCCCCATAACGTTGGTCCGTCGGCCGTGGCAGCGCGTGGCGGCGCGCGGCTTCGCCCAAATCGACCCGCCTCGTCAGGAGCGGCCGAGACAGGGCCGCTGCTCGGGGCCCGCAAGCGTGGATTCCCGCCGGCCGGGCTTCGTGATACCCAGGTCGCAGCATGGCCAAGCTGATCCTCGATCACGTGTACGACAAGGAAGCCGCGCACCCCGAGCGGGTGTACTTGACGCAGCCCACCGGCGGCGGCCAGGTCAAGGATTACACCTGGGGTCAGGTCCTCTCCGAGGCGCGACGCATGGCGGCGCATCTGCAGAAGCTCGGCCTCTCGCGCGGGGACCGGGTCGCCATCCTCTCGAAGAACTGCGCGCACTTCTTCATCGCCGAGCTGGCGATCTGGCTCGGCGGCTTCACGACCGTGGCGATCTTCCCGACCGAGGGCGCCGAGACCGTGCGCTTCGTGCTCGAGCACAGCGAGGCCAAGCTGCTGTTCGTCGGCAAGCTCGACACCTGGCCGCAGCAGGCCCCCGGCGTGTCCGACTCGATCCCGTGCATCGCCTTCCCGCTGGCGCCGCCGACCAACTTCGCCAGCTGGGACGCCGTGATCGCGCAGCACGAGCCGCTGACCGGCCGCCCCGCGCGCGACGAGGACGACCTGGCGATGCTGATCTACACCTCCGGGTCGACCGGCCAGCCCAAGGGCGTGATGCACAGCTTCGGCCGCATCAGCCGCGCCAGCGAGGGCATCGTGCGCGGCGTCGGGACCAACAACGAAGATCGCGTGCTCTCCTACCTGCCGCTCGCGCACGTGTTCGAGCGCGCGTACATCGAGTGCGCCTCGTTTGTCGGCGGCGGTCACATCTACTTCGCCGAGTCGCTCGACACCTTCGTGGCCGACCTCAAGCGGGCCCGGCCGACGCTCTTCATCTCGGTGCCGCGCCTGTGGCTGAAGTTCCAGCAGGGCGTGTTCGCGAAGATGCCGCCGAAGAAGCTCAACTTCCTGCTCAAGATCCCGCTGCTCGGCAAGAAGGTCGCCAAGAAGGTCCTGACCGGCCTCGGCCTCGACCACGTCCGGCTCGCCGGCAGCGGCTCGGCGCCGATCCCCGCGGAGCTGATCTCCTGGTACCGGCGCCTCGGCCTCAACCTGCTCGAGGGTTACGCCATGAGCGAGGACTTCGCCTACTCGCACCTCTCCTCGGTCGAGACCAACGCGCCCGGCTACGTCGGCCAGCCCTACCCCGAGGTCGAGGTCCGCATCAGCGAGGAGGGCGAGGTGCTGATCAAGTCGCCCGGCCAGATGGTCGGCTACTACAAGCAGCCCGAGCTCACCGCCGAGTCCTTCACCGAGGACGGCTTCTTTCGCACCGGCGACAAGGGCCAGCGCCGCGCCGACGGCCTGCTTATGCTCACCGGCCGCCTCAAGGAGCTGTTCAAGACCGCCAAGGGCAAGTACGTCGCCCCCGCGCCGATCGAGAACCGCATCAACGAGCACGCGATGATCGAGCTGTCCTGCGTGTCCGGCGTCGGCCATCCGGCCGCGTTCGGCCTGGTGGTGCTCGCCGAGGACATCCGCGGCAAGGTCTCCGACCCCGCGGTCCGGGCCCGGATCGAGCAGGAGCTCGGCACCTGGCTGAGCCAGATCAACGGTGAACTCTCCGGCTACGAGCAGCTGCAGATGTTCGTGATCGCCAAGGAGCCCTGGACCATCGAGAACGGCCTGCTCACCCCGACGATGAAGATCAAGCGCGCGAAGATCGAGGCCGCCGTCGCCGACCAGCTCGACGGCTGGTACGCGGCCAAGGGCTCCGTGCTCTGGGCCTGAAACTCGTGCATCGATCGTTTGACCGGGGCGTTGGGATCCCGGTCATGCGGCGACGGATGCGAGGCTGGAACTTCACGGCGGGCCTGCTCGCCGCGGCCCTCGCCTGCACGCCGGGCGAGCCGCCGCGCGAGCCGCCGCGCGAGCCACCGACCGAGCCCGTCGACGC
>NZ_JACCSO010000593.1 GCF_013812955.1 Nannocystis sp.
AGCGCCCGGGATCCGCCCGCTTTTCATGTGCGCTCACCCGGGCGCACCTCGCACGCACGCCTCCAGGGCTCTGATGTGCGCCGGCCGCGAGTTGCGATCTCGGACGCGGCTCGGTTGCCCGCCAGCCCGCATCGCGCGAGCGATGCCGCGGAGCTCCGCGCACTCGCGCGCACCCACATCGACCACGCCCGTGAACCGTCGTGATGCGGAAGCGCCACGCGCCGCCGATGCGCGAGCGTGACGCGCGGAAGCGTGCATTGATTGTTGCGCGGGGCTTCTGGAATACTGCCGCCGTGACGCGAATTCCCCGGCTTCTGTGCGGTCTAGGGCTAGGTTTGGGGCTGGTCGCGGGCGGGGCCTGCCAGCCCTCGGGCGCTGATACCACCAGCGGCGACGACAGCGAGGGCGAGACCCAGGGCTGCGTGGCGGGCAGTCTCAACTGCCTGTGTGGCGAGGGCGACAGCTGCGAGCCGGGGCTGGTGTGCGCCTCCATGCGCTGCGTGGACGACGGCACCATGTCGACCTCGGGCACCGGCCAGGTGACGACGACCGACCCGACGACGATGCCCGCGACGATGACCGGGATGGAGACCTCGGGGGACTCCTCGAGCAGCACCGGCGACACCGGCGGCTTGCAGTGCGAGCCCGCCGACGGCGGCGCGAACGCGGCCTGCGACGACCCGGCCGAGCCGTACTGCTCGGTGGATGGCGCCTGCGTCGGCTGCACGGAGATCGACTGCGCCGGGGCCAGCCCGACGACCCCGGCCTGCGGCGCCGCGGGCGTCTGCGTCGAGTGCACCGACACGGTCAAGGACGCCTGCGCCGGCATCCGGCCGGTCTGCGACGTCGAGGCCAGCGCCTGCGTCGGTTGCAGCGAGCACGGGCAGTGTGAGAGCGGCGCCTGCGACCTCGACACCGGCGCCTGCTTCACGACCACGCTCTACGTCGACCGCGCGTCCCCCTGCGAGGGCGACGGCAGCCCCGCGACGCCGTTTTGCGAGATCGCGGACGCCGTCGCCAAGGTCAATTCGAACACGCCCACCGTGGTGCGCGTGAAGCCGAGCGCGAGCCCGTACATCAAGAAGGTCGACGTCGGCAGCAACCTCAAGGTGGTGATCATGCGCGACGGCGCCGGCACGGCCCGGCTCGAGGTCGACGGCGCCGACTCGATGCAGCTCAACGACGGCGCGACCGCCTACCTGCAGAACCTGCAGATCAGCAAGGGCACCGTCAACAAGGGCATCCTCTGCCTCGCCGGGACCGTGTGGCTCGAGCGCTCGCAGATCATCGAGCGCAAGGGCCTGGCCATCGACGGCGTCGACTGTCACGTCAAGCTGCGAGCGTCGCGGATCTACCTGAACCTCGCCGGCGGCATCAAGCTCAACGGCGGCAGCCTGAGCCTGATCAACAGCTACATCGTCACCAACGGCGGGGCCTTCTCGGCGGTCGCCGGCATCACCCTCACCAACGCCGCCAGCCTCGAGGCCGTCTACACGACCATCGCCAACAACGACGGCAAGGCCGGGGTCGAGGACTCGCTCGAGTGCCTCATGGAGGGCAGCGTCACGCTTCGCAACTCGGTCCTGTTCGGGAAGACCGATCTCAGCTCGGTCGACTGCGCGAAGGCCACCGCGTCGAACAGCGTCTTCGATGCGCCGAGCCTGAAGGGCGCCGCCAACAAGATCATCAAGGAGCTCGACCCGAGCTGGTTCGTATCGCCGGAGACCGGAGACTTTGCGATCACCGGCGTCGCGCCGTTCAAGGACGTCGCCATGTGGCAGTCCGGCGACCCGGTCGGTGACTACGACGATACTCAGCGCCCCGCGATGGATGGCGCCGCCGATTACGCCGGCGCCGATCGACCCAACTGAGCCGCGCAACTGCGTTCCGCGCGCTGGCGCGGGCGCCGGAATTCGTCGTTGCATGCGCGCTCGCGCGCCTCTCCATAGTGCGCGCTCGATTGTCAGGCTCGGGCCATTCGGTCCATACTCGCCGGACCATGACCTGGTCTTACTCGTTGATCGGTCTGCTGCTCGCCTCGGGCTTCACTCTCGGCCTGGCGTGCAACGGTCCGTCCGGCTCGACCTCCGAGGGGTCCGAGGCCAGCACCGACACGACCTGTTCCGTCGGCAGCGCCGGATGTGCATGCACCGGCGGCGGCTCGTGTGACCCCGGACTGCTGTGCGCCGGGTCGATCTGCGTCAACCCGGACCAGGGCACCACCAGCGACGTGACCACCACCGGCTCCGGTCCGACCACCAACGACGTGACCACCGGGGGCGACGAGTGCAAGCCCAATGGCGGCGGTGCCGTCGACCCCGCGTGTCCGGCCGAGCAGCCGTATTGCCTCGCCGGCGTCTGCGTCGACTGTGGCGCCCTCGACTGCGCCGCGGTCTCGCCCTCGCTGCCGCTCTGCGATCCCGACACCGGACTGTGCGCCGCCTGTCTCTGCGACGACGCCGCGCCGGTCTGCGATCCCTCGGACAACAGCTGCAGCAAGTGCGACGCCCACAGCGACTGCCCCGACAGCGCCTGCGACCTGGACACCGGCGCCTGCCTGCCGGCGGCGGCGACCTTGTGGGTCGCCGGCGGCACCTGCAACGACGACGGCGAGGGCAGCAAGGCGTCTCCGCTGTGCAGCCTCGACGAGGCGTTCGTGCGCGCCAAGAGCGGCGCGGCCAACAAGCTCGCGCTGCGCGTGAAGGCGGGTGCCTACGCGGTGGCCGGTTCGCTGCATGTGCCGGCGGGCCGGGTGCTCGCGCTCGTGTCCGCGAACGACAACGGCGCGGCGATCAGCATCAGCTCGCCCACGGCGCCGACGATCGTCGTCGAGGCGCAGGCCAAGCTGCTGCTCGACGGCGTCGAGCTGGCCCAGAGCGGCGGCGACGGGATCGGCTGCGCGCAAGCGACGATGTGGCTCGACCGCCTGGTGGTCCGCGACGCCGCGATCCACGGCGTGACCAGTGATGACTGCACCGTGACGATGCGCCGCAGCGTGCTGGTCGCCAACGCGACCGCGGGCATCAAGGTCGTCGGCGGCGCGCTCCGTCTCGAGAACTCGTTCATCAGCAGCAACGGCAACTACGAGGTCCCCGGCGGCGGCGTCTACCTCAGCGCGGGCGCCAGCGTCGACGCGGTCTACACGACCCTCGTCGACAACCGCGCCGCGGCCGGCAACCCGTTCTCGATCGCCTGCGATGCGGACGGCGGCAAGGAGACGGTCGAGATCCGCAACTCGGTGGCGATCAACAACGGCGGGAACACGCTCTGCGACGGAGCGAGCGTGACCACCAGCGCGTGGACGACCGCCGAGGCCCTCGGTGGCAATATTGCCATCGACTTTCCGAGCCTCGGCAGCTACCTCATCGAGGACCCGGCCCTCGATGGGGTCTACCGCGCAATCCCCGGGACTGCGCTGGATGACCTGGCGATGTGGCAAGAAGGGGACCCGCGCATCGACTTCGACGGCGACGCGCGACCCAGCGGCGACAACTCGCCGGACTTCGCCGGGGCCGACCGCGCGTCCATGTGAACCGCGTCCGGGGCCTCCGGTCCCCAGAATTCACAAGTCTCTGAGGCCAGGTTTGCCGGCGGGCCTCCGCTAAAACGCGGGCCTGGTGGCCTCCTGGACAAGAGTCCGGATGCGGGGAATACTCCGCGAGCCCCCTGACCTAGGACGTAATGCCATGACGAGAGCCCTCTTCAATACTGTTTCTGTTGTCACGCTGCTCACGCTCGCCGGTTGCCCGGGCCCCTCGGGCGATACGGAGTCGGGCAGCGCCTCGGACTCGGCGAGCAGCTCGGGGACCACGGACGGCACGGACCCGACGGCCAACCCCACGGCGACGGACCCGGTCACGACGACGGAGACCGACCCCACCGGCATGACCGCGGGCGACTCGGAGTCGGGCACGACGGTGAACCCGACCAACCCCACCGAGACGACCACGCTGGCGATGCCGGACTGCACCGCCGACGACCAGTGCGCCGACGCCGACGCGCCGTTCTGTGTCGACGAGAAGTGCGTCGCCTGCGACCAGGCCGACGCCGCCGCCTGCGCCGTCAAGGACGCGGCCGCCCCGGTCTGTAGCGAGGGCGCCTGCGTCCAGTGCAGCGCCGACGACAAGGCGCTGTGCCAGGGCAACAAGCCGGTCTGCGGCGCGGACAACACCTGCGCCGCCTGCACGCAGCACCCCGAGTGCCCGGACAGCGCCTGCAACCTCGAGACCGGCGCATGCTTCGGCCTCGAGTACGTCATCTACGTCGACAAGGCCGCGCCCTGCGATGTCGGCGACGGCACCATGGCGATGCCCTTCTGCAAGATCGGCCAGGCCTTCGACAAGATGCTCGGCGACGATGTCGCGCTCGGCTGGACCATCAAGATCAAGAGCGGCAGCTACGTCGAGGATCCGCTGGTCGTGCCCGACGGCGCGCTGGTCGCCATGAGCTCGTGGGACGGCATCCAGCCGAAGATCCGCGCCACCCCCGGCAGCGGGATGCCGACCCTCTCGGTCAGCAACGCCACCAGCCTGTACCTCGACCGCCTCGCCTTCAACCTCAACGACGAGTCCCACGGCCTGGTCTGCGCGCTCTCGAAGGTGTGGATCGACGGCACCCGCATGGCCAGCAACGCCGGCCAGGGCTACGAGTCGACCGAGTGTGACACCTGGATCCGCAACTCCGTGATCTTCAAGAACGGCAGCGGCGGCCTCGCCTCGTACGGCGCGGGCCAGACCTGGATCACCAACACCTACGTGACCGGCAACGGCACCCAGAACCTCGACGACTACGGCGGCATCCGCACCTCGCAGGGCAACGAGATGCACATCCGCTACAGCACCGTGGCCAACAACCTGACCGGCACGGGCCCGCGCTCGCTGCACTGCACCGCCGATGCCGCGCCCACCGAGATCCGTAACTCGGTGCTCATCGCGTTCACCAGCATGAACTCGGTCGACTGCCCCGGCGGCACCTTCAGCAACTCGGCTCTCGACGAGGGCGCGATCGACGGCGACACCAACTTGATCGCCACGGTCGACGACCTGGTGAACTTCTTCAACCCGCCGAACAACGGCGTCTACACGGCCCTCCCGGGGACCGCCCTCGACGGTCTCGCGCTGTGGGTGAAGGGCGATCCCATGATCGACTTCGACGGCACCACCCGCGTCAATACCGACGGTGAGAAGGACTTCGCCGGCGCCGACAAGCCCTGAGCTTCGGCGTGGTGCGCGACCGCGGGCGTTCCTCCGGTGGAGGGGCGCCCGCGCTCGTTTGTGGCGACGCGGTCGGGCGCGCTCCAGCGCGCCGGCCTGCGGTATACCCGGATGAGCCCGCGACGCGATGGATCGATCAGGCCACATGCTGGAGCAGCGGTACCGCCTGGGCCACATGTTGGGGCAGGGCGGCATGGCGGCGGTGTACCTCGCGGAGGACACCAAGCTCGGCAAGGCCGTCGCGGTCAAGGTCCTGAAACCCGAGTACGCGATCCAGCCCAAGGTCGTGCAGCGCTTCATTCAGGAGGCGCGCTCGATCACCCAGGTGCGCCACCCGAACGTCATCGATGTCACCGACTACGGGGTCACCCCCGATCGCAGCGTGTTCCTGGTGATGGAGCTGCTGCACGGCGAGGACCTCTCGGCGATGCTGGATCGCGAGGGCCCGCTGCCGTGGAGCCGGCTCGCGCCGATCGTGCTGCAGATCTGCGCGGCGCTGGCGGTGGTCCATCAGGGCGGCATCGTGCACCGCGACATCAAGCCCTCGAACTGCTTCCGGATCCGCGTCGCCGGCAACCCCGACTTCATCAAGGTGCTCGACTTCGGGATCGCCAAGGTGCTCGCGGGTCCGGCCGCGCCGGGGGCTCCACAGTCGACCACCGGCTCGCTGCTCGGTACGCCGGAGTACATGGCCCCGGAGCTGCCACGCGGGCTGCGTCCGGACGCTCGCGTCGACATCTATGCGGTCGGCGTGCTGATGTACAAGCTGCTGACCGGCAGCGCCCCGTTCAGCGCCGAGGTCTACATGGCGGTGCTCGCCAAGCACATGTTCGACCCGGTCGAGCCGCCGCGGCAGCGCGCCCCGCAGCGCGAAATCCCCGAGGCCGTCGAGGCGGTGATCATGCGCGCGCTCGCCAAGGAGCGCGACGATCGCTATCCGAGCATGCAGGCGCTCGCGGAGGCGATCGTCGCCACGCTGCCCGACCAGCCGGCGGCCGCGCTGTGGCTGGAGGGCACGCGCGAGCTCCCGGTCGCGGACCCACGGGC
>NZ_JACCSO010000599.1 GCF_013812955.1 Nannocystis sp.
GTGGCGGCCGCCGCGGCGCGCTCGCTCGCGGTGGCGCCGGGGCGGGTCGCGAGGGCCCGCGCGAGGTTGATGCGGGCGACGGCCAGCTCGCCGTCCTCGGGGTCGCGGACCATGGCGAAGACGTCGAGCGAGCGCTGGAAGTGCTTCGCGGCGGTATCACTGTCGCCGCGGGCCAGCGCCAGCTCGCCGAGCGAGCGGTGCACACGGGCGATCTGCGGGTTGTCGGCGGCGAGGCCCTGCTCGGCGATCTCGAGGGCGCGCTGGAGGGCGACCTGGGCCTCGACGTGGCGACCGAGGTGGGTCAAGGCCTGGCCGACACTGTCGAGGGATTGGCCGATCGAGGCATTGCCGGGCGGCAGCTTGGCCTCGCGGAGCTCGAGCGCGCGCTGGTGGCGGGTGAGGCAGGCGGCGTGGTCACCCTTGCGGCAGAGGGTGCGAGCGTGAGAATCGAGGGCCGCGGCGAACATGATCGCGTTCACAGGCTCGAGCAGTGCGATCGATCGCTGATGCAGCGCCAGCGCTGCGTCCCAGTCGCCGAGCCCGCCCTGGGCGAGGGCCAGGTTGTCGAGGATCCAGGCGTTGTTCGGGCCATCCTCACCCTCGGGTCCGCGGCTCAGGACCCGGGCCTGCTCAAAGGTCATCGCGGCGGCGGCGAAGTCTTGAAGCTCGAGCTCGAGCAGGCCGCGCTGGGCCAAGATGGTGCCGAAGATCTGGCTTTCGCCGCCGAAGGTGTCCCTGGCGTCACCAATGGCAGCATCGAGCATGGTCCGGGCGTCGCCGTACACGCCGCGGTGGAGGTTGGCGATCGCCAGGTTGATGCTGATGATCAGCGTGTGCGGGTGGTGAGGGCCGAGGGCGGCCTGCGCGAGCCGCAGCGCCTCCTCGAAGGGCGCGATGGCGCGGCCGGGGTCGGCGGCGATGCGCATCCGCAGGTTGCCGATGTTCGACAGCGTGATCGCCTTCTGCAGGTCGGAGAGGCCCGAAAGCCGGGTCTCGTCGTTTGCGCCGGCCAGCTCGCGATAGGCGGCCTCGGCGGCGGCGACGTCGCCGCTGTGCTCGTACATCACGCCGACGTTGTTGAAGAACAGCCACTTCGCGGTGGGGTCGGCGTCGATGCGATCGAGGAAGGCTCGGCCGTAGCCGACATCGCCGATGGCAGTGGTTGGCGCGCCCATCGCGGCGGCCCGCAGGAAGAGGCGCTTGCTCAGGGCCTCGAGCGCGATCGGGTCGGCGGCGCTGGCGATGCCGAGCGCGAGCGCGGCGCTGAGCGATGCCTCGGCCTCCGGGAGCTTGCCGAGCTCCATCTCGAGTGAGCCTTCGCGCAGCTCGGCCTCGGCGAGCAGGGGCTTGTACCCGAGCTTCTCGGCCTCCTCGCGCAGCGCGGCCACCAGCTCGAGGCCGCGGCGAAACTTGCCGGCGTCACCGAAGGCCTGGGCCCGGGTCAGCGCCTCGCGCAGGACCTGGACGCGGGCGGCGACCTTCGGGTCATCGGGCGGCGCGACGGTCTGGCCGAGCGCCTGGGTGTCGGCGCAGGCGGCGATGCGCGGCAAGTTGGCGGCCGCGGTCGCGGCCTTCTCGACGGTGGTCGCATCGGCTTCGGTCAGCGCCTCGGCGAGCGCGTCGAGGCTGGCTCGTCGCAGGTCGAGGCAGGTGGTGCGCAGGTCGTAGAGGCGATCCGAGTGGGTGCCCTGGCGATGGGTCTCGCAGGCTTCGGTGCGCATCGCGGCCCAGTCGTGGGCGTAGGCGTCGAGCTGCGGCGTGACCCGCTGCCAGGTCTCGGCCGCGTAGGGCACACCGGTGGCCAGCAGGGCGCGCTCGGCTGCGGCCTTGCGATCCGCGTCCCAGACGTCGGCGAGCTCGGCCTCGGCGCCCTGACAGACAGTGGCGGCGCTCGAGCTCAGGGTCGCGGCGCCGAAGCTGGCGGCGCCGACGAGCCCGGCGAGCGCGGTCGATGCGAAGATGCGGCGGCGCTTGGTCGCGGGGTCGCGGCCGAGCTCGGCCAGCATCGCGGACATCGATGGATAACGATCTGCCGCGTCGACGGCCATGCCGCGCTGGATCGCCCGGCGCAGCCAGGCCGGCACCTTGTTCGCGCCGGCGGGCTCGCGGACCTTGCCGCTGGCGACATCGACGAGCAAGGTGGCGAGGGTGCTGCAATCGAAGGGGTGCTGGTGGTGCAGTCCCTCGAAGAAGGCGACCGCGAACGCGAACTGGTCGCTCCTGGCGTCGGCCGGGAGGCCGTGGTGCTGCTCGGGGGCCATGTAGGCGGGCGTGCCCATCAAGGCGCCGGTGCGGGTGAGGTGAGCGTCGAGCAGGTTGATCGCGGCGGTGGCGGTGGGGACCAGGGCCTCGCTGGCGTCGACCTCGCCGGGGCCGACCGAGCGAGCGAGGCCGAAGTCGAGGACCTTGACGGCGCCGGTGCTGCCCGAGTTCGAGCCGACCAGCACGTTTTGCGGCTTGAAGTCGCGATGGACCAGGCCGGCGCGGTGGGCCGCCTCGAGGCCGCGGCCGGCCTGCAGGAAGACGTCGAGGATCTCGCGCCAGGGGTGCGGGTCGGCGAGCCAGCGGTCGAGGCTGTGGCCGCGGATGAACTCCATGGCGACGAAGACCTGGCGGTCGACCTCACCGACCTCGTGGACGATGACGATGTTGGGGTGGGCGAGGCGAGCCATCGCCTGGGCCTCGCGCAGCAGGCGGGCCTTGCCGACGCTGTCCTCGCGCTCGGACTCGGAGCGCATGACCTTGACGGCGATCTTGCGGTCGAGCTTGTCGTCGTAAGCGGTGTAGACCACGCCCATGCCGCCCTCGCCGAGGCGGTCGAGGATGGTGTAGCGGCCGATCTTGACCGGGGCGGCCTTCGTGCGAAAGAGCCGGGCCCGGATCAGGTCCTTGAGCCGGCGGTCGTCGGCGGCCGGCTCGAGCAGGCGCCGCGCGAGCTCGGGGTCGTCGGTGATGTTGTGGTCGTTGCTGTCGCCGAGGATGGTCCGGATCATCCCGAGCTGCTCGCTCGAGAGCTGGTCGTCGTTCGAGTCCAGCGTGCGCGCGAGCGAGACCGCGTCGGAGGGGTCGAGCGAGCGTGCGGCCGCGCGGGCGGCCTCGAGCAGGGCCGCGTGGGTGCGAACCAGGCTGATGTCCTTGCCACCCGGTCCTGGCGCCCCCTCGGGGCTGATGAGGGTCCTGGCGGTCTCCAGGACGGTGTCGAGGTCAGGCTTGTGGTCCACGATCGGCCTTGCGAGGGAGAGAGGGCTTCGTGTCCCAGGATCGCCGAATGCCTGCGTCGGGTCCACCGGCGCGAAGATGCGGGCGTCTCCGGGGCGCTGGTCGGGAGAGTGACCGCCGTCGACGGATCAATTGCTGGGCCAAAATCGGCGCAGATCCGCACGGGGTCGCGTCGATCGACGCTTTGAAAATAAATTTCGGCGGACCGCAATTGTTCGGGAGGGGAGGATCACTTTTCGTTTAGATGATGCAGTGAGCTGCGCGGCGGGTGCCGGCGCTGCTCGGATGCAACCCGGTTCCAAGAGCGAGCGGCCATGCAGAACTTCACCAAGCTTTTTCTCACCTCCCTGGCCCTCACTCTCGCGGCCTGCGACGCCGGCGACCTCGGCGATGACCTCGGCGATGACTTCGGCGATGAGGCGACCGAGTTTCGTCCGGGTCCCTACGGGGGCATCAGCCTGAACACCTCGTTCCTCGGCGGCATGGACAACGGCGAGATGGACCTCATGGGCAAGTTCCACAAGAACATGCGCCTGATCCAGGTCTGCCTGCCCTACAAGCGCAGCACCGTCTGCATCGGGGCGGGCAAGGATCCGCTCTGGGTCGAGGCGGGGCAGATCTACGCGCAGAAGTACGGCATCACCTTTTCGGGCCAGGACTTCATCAACTCGCGCTGGTTCATCGAGGTCGACTACGACCGCGACGGAGTCGTGGACTCGACGGTCCAGAACGTGATCACCGCCGCGGCGGCGAACGCCACCGTGCAGACCGGCATCCCCTATTGGGACTACTCCTGGGCGTATGACTCGAAGACGGCGACCGGTCTGCTCCCCAAGTACATCAAACTGTCGGACACCCCGACCGCGATGTGCGAGGTCGACGTGGACACCGGTAGCGTCGGCTCGGTGGTGCTCGAGAACACCAGCATCGACACCTCGCTCACGACCAAGGCGCTCGTCGAGAAGGTCGCGAACGTCATGTTCATCGCCTGTCACTCCGGCGCGGCCGGCAAGGCGCCGACCTGGGGCTACGTGCTCTATCACCAGGGCCACACGCACTACACCAACGTGCTCCGGGTGATCCGCGCCGACTACTGCAACACCGGCGAGTCGTTCACCGAGCCCGGCCAGAAGGTCGCCGTCACCGATGTGCTCGGCATCAGCGACCAGTACGACGCCGGCTACCAGACCGAGGGCATGGCCTCCGTCACGGGCGGCTGGATGTGCCTCGACCGGCCCCGCCTCGCCGACCTCGGCGATGTCCAAAAGGTCTGCCCGATCCCGGCCTGCGGCGAGAAGGTGAAGCTCGGCGACCCCGACATCGACATCATGACCCAGCTGCCCTGAGTCCTTGCATGCATGGCCCCCTGCGGCGCCCGGTACCGGGTCGCGGCAGGGGGGTTCTTGCGTCGGGTCTGCAAGCGCGCGAACCGGCGCCCGGGCCGCCGCGGTCTGATACAGTCCGCGTCATGAATCGCTCCTGGACTCCCCTGTCTCTTCTTCTGGTCGCGGCCCTGCCCGCGTGTGGCTCGAGTCCGATCGAGGGCTCGGGCACCGACACGGAATCGAGCAGCGGCTCGAGTTCGGCCTCGACCGACCCGAGCAGCGCGACCGATGTCGACCCGCCGGGCGCGTGTGTGCCGGGGAAGAGCAACGCATGTGCGTGTCCGAGCGGCGGCGCCGGGGCGCAGGTCTGCAAGGCGGACGCGAGCGGCTTCGGAGCTTGCGAGTGCACGGGCGCGACCACGGACGAGCCGACGACGAACGAGCCGACGACGAACGATCCGACGAATGTGACAGCGACGACGGAGGCGGGCACGACGACGGACGCGTCGACGACGACGGGCGGGACGACGGAGGGTACGACCGATACGACGGGCGAGCCCGGCACCAGCACCGGCGTGAACGCGGCCTGCAACGACGTGGTGACCTTCGAGCTCGAGCCGGACGAGGCGACGATCTCGGGCGACTGGAAGCTGGCGATGAGCATGCTCGGCGAGGGTCAGATCATCAACCTGTCGGATCCGATGGACGCGAACGAGGGGTCGATCCTCTACCAGCCGGACATCCCCTGCGACGACACCTGGTACATCTGGGCCCGGATCCTCGACCAGCAGAGCAACGACTCGTATCTGGCGACGCTCGACGGGCAGCCGAATCCGGCGGCGATCTTCGAGGGCGATTGCACCCAGAACGGCAACGGCTACAAGTGGGCCGTGCTCAACTGGCGCGACAGCAACGCGAACTCCTGCGACTACGTCGAGGACCCGTGGGCGCCGGTGTGGGCCGCCGGTGTGCACGACATCGAGTTCCAGTTTCGCGAGGCGGTGGCGATGGGGCGCATCCTCATTACCAATGACCCGGACCTGGTCCCGGCCCCCTGAGCGGCCCCGGCGCGGCTTGCCCCGCGCGCTCCTGCCCGGTACACCGGGCGGGCATGAGCAACCTTGACCTGTTCGACCGCCTGCCCGCGGTCGCGGAGCCTCTGCCGGCGGTGGTGCCGGTGGTGCCGGAGGTGGTGCCGGAGGTGGTGCCGGCGGTGATCGTGCCGGTGGTGATCGTGCCGGTGGTGCCGGCGGTCGTGGAGGGCGAGCTGTGGGTCATCGACGCCACGGCGCTGTTGTTTCGCGCCTTTTTCGGGATGCCGCCGCGCTACTCGCCCTCGGGGGTGCCGATCGGTGCGGTGCTCGGGCTCTCCCAGTTGCTGCTGCAAGTCGTGCGGCGTAATCGGGCGCGAAGGATCGCCCTGGTTTATGACGCCGGACGGGAGACCTTCCGCAATCGCCTCGACCCGCGCTACAAGGCCCAGCGCGGCGAGCCGCCGCCCGAGCTGGTGCCGCAGTTCGAGCTGGCGCTGCGCCTCGGGCAGGCGCTCGGGTTCGCGGCGTACTCGGTGCCCGACTTCGAGGCCGACGATCTGATGGCGACGCTGGCCTGCCAGGCGCGCGCGGTCGGGGTCGGCGCGCGGCTGGTCAGCGTCGACAAGGACGTGTGCCAGCTGGTGCGCGACGCCGGGCCGGCGGTCGTGGTCGAGGACCCGAAGAAGGGAGATATCCTGAATGAAGCGGGTGTGCGTCAGCGCATGGGGGTCGCGCCGGCGCATGTGGTCGACGTGATGGCGCTGACCGGCGACAGCTCGGACAACATCCCCGGTGTGCGTGGTGTGGGTCCGATGGCGGCGGTGGCCCTGATCGAAGCGTTCGGAGATCTGGAGGGGATCTACGCCGATCTCGGGCGGGTCGAGGCGCTGACGCTGCGGGGCGCCAAGGGTCTCGCCAGGAAGCTCGAGGCCGGCCGCGCGGAGGCGTTTCTGGCGCGAGATCTGGTGCGGCTGTGCGACGCGGTGCCGATCGATGGACTCGGGGCGGGACCGGGGCGGGCGGCGGTGCCCACGGGTACCGGCGGGCTGCTGACGCAGACCTCCTGGCGAGGGCCCGGGGCCGACGCGGGCGAGCTGTTCGATGAGATCGGCACCCACGGCGCGCTGCGGGCCTTCGCGGCCCTGCGCGCGTGGATCGGGTAAAAACTGGCCAAACGGGACCGGACGCGGCGTCAGAGCGACAAGCGGCGGGCATGGCGATACGCTGGTGGCCCTCGTGACCGACCCCGCCGACGAAGTCTTCGCCACCTCGCCGGCGCCCGGGCCGGCGCCCGCTGGAGCGCCCGAGCCGTCGCCCGGACACGCGCGTGCGCTGGCGACGGTGTGGTTCACGCTGTTTCTCGATCTGGTGTCGTTCGGGATCGTGATCCCGGTGCTGCCGTTTTATGCGACGCACTTCGGCGCGGCGGCGTGGGTCGTGACGCTGCTGTCGACCGGGTACTCGGCGGCGCAGTTCGTGATGGCGCCGGTGCTCGGCCGCCTGAGCGACCGCCACGGCCGGCGCCCGGTGATGCTGATCTCGATCGCCGGCAGCGTCGCGGCGATGTTGACCCTCGGGTTCGCGCAGGCGCTGTGGATGGTGTTCCTCGCCCGCATCATCAGCGGGGTCTGCAACGCCAACGTCTCGACGGCGCACGCCTACGTCGCGGACCGGGTCGCGCCCTCGCAGCGCGCGCGTTACATGGGCATGATGGGCACGGCGGTCGGGCTCGGCTTCATCTTCGGGCCGTCGATCGGCGGGTTGCTGTCGCGTCCGAACTGGCCGGAGCTGCCGTTTTTGGTCGGCGCCGGGCTGAGCGCGGTCAACTGGATCATGGCGTTTTTGTGGCTGCCCGAGAGCCATCGCCCGAACCGCACGCCCGGGCCGCCGCCGCCGCGGGCCTCGCTGCTCAAGGCGCTGATGCAGCGCGAGTTCTGGCAGACGCAGCTCGGGGTGCTGGTGCTGGTGTCCTTCGGCTTCTTCGTCGCGTTCGCGGCGATGGAGTCGACCTTTGCGCTCTATACCGAGGCCGCGTTCGCGTGGACGGCGAAGGAGACCGGGCAGTTCTTCTCGCTGATCGGCGTGGTGATCGTGGTGGTGCAGGGGCTGCTGGTCGGCAGGGCGGTGTCGGCGTTCGGGGAGCGGCGGACCTTGATGTTCGGGCTGTGTGCGCTGGCGCTGGGTTTCGCGTGCGCCTCGGCGGCGCCGATGGGGTGGATGTTGCCGCTGGCGGGGGTGTGCATCGCGGGCGGCAACGGCCTGATCATGCCGAGCCTCAACGCCTTGATCTCGCGGACCGGCGGCCCGGAGAACCAGGGCACGAACATCGGGCTGACGCAGTCGGCGGGGGCGCTGGGGCGGATCCTGGGGCCGATGCTGGCGGGGGCGATGTTCGAGCTGATCGCTCCCGGGGCGCCGATGGCCACCGCCTCGGTCATGGCGCTGTTCGTCTGCCTGGTCACATTCCTGCTGGTCCGCGAGCCACGACCCGACGCGCGCTGAGCCTGACTTTCATTTAAATCTAAAAAAAGAAAAGGTCAGTGGAGCAAGCCGGCCGCGTCGGCGGCTTCACACCGGCTTTTCGCGGCAAAGTTGGCGGGCAGGCTGTGACCTGGGACATAGCGATCGGCGGCGATGGCCGCGTCGGTGAGGTGTCCCATGTCGTTATCACGAAGCCTTGGTATTGGTTGCATCAGCGTCACGCTCGCGGCGTGTATGGTCGGCGAGCCCGAGGGCGGACTGGCGGGCGGCAGCTCCAGCGGCGGTATCGGGTCCGGTTCGACGGGCGTGACGGGGGCGAGCTCGACGGGCGCGGTCGCGGTCACGCTCGACGAGCAAGTCGTGACGCCGATCGAGCGGTTGCAGCGAGCATCGGCGCCCATTTCGACGCCGATGGCCGATGACGTTGCAATGGCGGACGTCGAGCCGCCGATCGGTCATCGGGTCGCGGGGCGGACCATGGTGGTGCTCGCCGAGCCGCGCTGGGGCGCCGCGCTGCGCGGGCGCATCGACATGGGCCATGCGTTTGCGATCTACGAGACGGTCGAGGGCAAGGGCTGCACCGGCGAGGGCTGGGCGCGGGTCGACCAGCAGGGCTTCGTCTGTCTGCGTGACACGACCCCGAGCCGACGCCAGGGCAAAGACTTGCCGGTGCTCAACCCGGGCAAGCTCGTGCCCTTCATGTATGGCAAGCCGCTCGCCGACCGGGCCGGCAAGCTGCTCGCGCCGGTGCCCCGCTATCGCAACGTAGAGGCGCTGCTGCGCGGCGATGCGCCGGTCGACCACCTCGAGGCGCATCATCAGTACGCGTTCATCGAGTCGCGACGGGTGGAGGGCGGCGTCGTGTTGCTGGACCGCAGCCGTCGGGCGGTCCGCGCCGAGGCGGTGCAGCTCGAGCGGTCGAGCGAGTTTCACGGTCGAGACCTGGCGCTGCATCCGGTGGTCGGGGACGAGGTCGCCGCGTGGTCAGCCGAGGCGCCGACGCTGGTGCGCGCGGCTCCGGGGGCGGCGGCGGCGGTGGTGGGAAGGCTCGACTACCACCGGGAGCTGGTGCTGGCGCCGGCGCCGGTGCGACAGGACGGGGT
>NZ_JACCSO010000607.1 GCF_013812955.1 Nannocystis sp.
GATCCATGCCGCGACAGAACTCGCCGCCGTCGCTGGCGATCACCAGCGCGCGGCACAGCGGCTCGGCCTGCGCGCGCAGCAGCAGCTGCTCGAGCGCGTTGATGCCCGGGCCGCCGAGCGCGACCACGCCCTCCGCGTCGGGGACCAGCCAGGCTCGCCACACCGGGGACTCGAGACCTTCACATCGCAGGTCCATCGCAGCTCCTTTCAGCTCAGGCGATACGCGCGCTGAAAGTCGTGCACGCCGTCGAGCACGAGTCGGCCCTTGCCGGCGTAGACCCGCTCGTAGAGGCCACCCAGGCCGGTGTGCGCGACCTCGTAGTCGCTCTCGTCGATCACGCTGCTGCGCAGCTGCTCGACCGCCTCGTACTCGGCGACGCTGACCCGCTGGCGGGCGTCGAGGCCGGCCTGCAGCGCGGCGGCGGCGACTCGCTCGCGCGCGTGGGCGCCGATGCGGGTCGAGTAGAACTCGGCGCAGGAGCCCGAGCCGTAGGAGAACATCGACACCCGGTCGCCGGCCTCGAGGTCGTCGAAGCTGTCGATCAGGCCCATCAGCGCGAGGAAGGTCGCCGAGGTGTAGGTGCCGCCGAACTGGGCGTTATAGCGGAGCGCAGGCTTCGACTTGCGCTCGAAGTGCTCGCGCGAGGCCTTCGCGCCCATGACCTCGCCGCCCATGATCTCCTGCCAGCGACGCAGCAGCGCGCGGTGGGCCCGGAAGGTCATGCCGCCGAAGGGCACGTGGTAGATGTGCTTCTTGAAGAAGGCGTCGTAGTCGATCGGGCCGACGCGCTTGAGGAAGTGGTCGTAGGCGCCCTCGAGCGCGTCGAGGTAGCCGTAGAGGCTGGTGTCCGCGTGGCCGACCTCCTTGCGCGAGGTGGGCCGGTAGGTGTCGAAGATCTCGCTGGTCCAGTAGCCGGTCTTGTCGAGCTCGATCTCGACGATGTCGGGCTGGTCGCTGACGATCATCGCCACCGCGGCGGCGCCGAGCACGTACTCCCAGGGCTGGCCGAGGTGGGTGCGGCTCTGGTCGCTGGTGACCACCAGCGCCTTCTTGCCCGGGGCCGCGCCGGAGGCGACCCAGTGGGCGGCCATCATCAGCGCCGAGGTCCCGCCGTAGCAGGCGTGCTTGGCCTCGAAGTTGCGGCAGTTGGGCTGGATCTGGCACCAGCGCTGCACGTAGGTCGACATCGGCTTGCCGTAGTCCGGCGAGGACTCGGTGCCGACGATCACCAGCTCGATGTCCTCGCGGTCCTGCGGGCTGACCACCTGCAGCGCCGCGTTGACGGCCATCGTCACCGGGTCCTCCCACGCCGGATTGAGCGAGCGACCGGTGACCCACAGCTCCTCGATCGGGTGGCGCGGGTCGTGGTCGCGGGCCTCGGCGAGCTCGCGCATGTCCAGCGCCAGCGTGCAGGGGTAAGCGGACATCCGCTCGATGCCGACGCGTTCGGGTCTGAACATGGTCATGGATGGGGGGTGAAGTCAGTAAGTCCAGTCGAGGCCGCCGGTGACCGGGATGACCTGACCGTTGATGTACCCGCCGCCCGGGCCGGCGAGGAAGGTCACCACCGTGGCGAGCTCGTCGGTGCGGCCCATGCGACCCTTGGGCATCGGGCAGTACTGCGCCCAGTACTCCTTGGCCTGCGGCGGCATGCTGTCGCGGGTCATGTCGGTGTCGAAGAAGCCGGGCACGACGACGTTGGCGGTGATGCCCTTGCGCCCGTACTCCTTGGCGAGGCTGGCGGTGAGGCCGTGCAGACCGGCCTTGCTGGCGGCGTAGTTGGCCTGGCCGGCGGCGCCGCTGTGCTGGATCGACGAGACGTTGATGATGCGGCCGAACCGAGACGCCAGCATCGTCGGCAGGAACTGACGGATCACGTAGAAGGGCCCGTGCAGGTTGGTGGCGAGCACGCTGTGCCACTCCTCGTCGGCCATCGAGACCACGAGGTTGGCGCGGTTGATGCCGGCGCAGTTGACGACCACGCCGATGCCGTCGAAGTCGCCGAGCACTTGGTCGCCGACCTCGGTGACCTGCTCGGCGTCGCTGACGTCGAGCACATAGCCCTTGCACTGACAGCCCGGCCGCACTTGCTGGGCCTCGGCTTCGACGCGGGCCGCCGCCTCGCGGTTGCCCTTGAACGCGAAGGCGACGTCATGACCCTCACGCACCGCCTGGAGGACGATGGCCGCGCCGATGCCCCGCGAGCCGCCGGTGACGAAGTAGTTCATGTCCAGGTCCTCACAGGCTGTTCGGGTCGAAGCGGCTGTACAGGGCGCAGCAGTTGAGGCCGCCGAAGCCGAAGGAGTTCTTCACCATGAGCTGGATCTCGTGGTCGACGGGCACGTTGGCGCAGACGTCGAGCGTGACCTCGGGGTCGAGCTGGTCGATGTTGATCGAGGGGTGCAGCTTCTTGCCGCGCATCTGCAGCATCGCCGCGACGGTCTCGACCGCCGGCGCCGACCAGCAGGTGTGGCCGAGCATCGACTTGGGGGCGTTGACCTTGAGCTTGCGGGCGTGATCGCCGAACACCCGCTTGATCGCGTTGACCTCGCTGAGGTCGCCGAGCGGGGTCGAGGTCGCGTGGGCGCTGACGTAGTCGATCTGGTCGGGGCGCACGCCGGCGCGCCGCAGCAGACGCTCTATCGTGCGGGCCTGGCCGTCGGTCGAGGGCGAGGGCAGATGGCTGCCGTCCGAGGTCGAGGTGCAGCCGAGCACCTCGGCGTAGATCCTCGCGCCGCGCTTGAGCGCGTGGCCGAGCTCCTCGAGCACCAGCACGCCGGCCCCGTGCGAGGGCACGAAGCCCTCGCGGCGGGTGTCGTAGGGGCGCGAGGCCTTGTGCGGCTCGTCGTTGAAGCTCTCGTAGGTGATCGCGCCGAGCAGCGCCATCGCGTGCACGCCCATCTGCGAGAAGTCGAGCACCGGGCCGACGACCATCGCCACGTCGTGATCGTGGTGGCGGATCTCGTCGATGGCGCTGCGCAGGGCGACGTTGGCGCTGGCACAGGCGCCGCCGAGCGTGTAGGCCGCGCCCTGCCAGCCGAGCATC
The DNA here is from genome assembly GCF_013812955.1 of Nannocystis sp. Classification (GTDB taxonomy): domain Bacteria; phylum Myxococcota_A; class Polyangia; order Nannocystales; family Nannocystaceae; genus Nannocystis. The sequence continues at coordinate 3,048 of NZ_JACCSO010000607.1, forward strand.
TCGCAGACCGAGCCGGCGTGGTCGGTGTCGAGCATGTGCAGCGCCGCCATCGAGTCGATGTAGTCGGGCTCGTCGTGCAGGAAGGTCTCGTAGTTGGCGGTGAAGTAGCGCTCGTTGAGGTTGTGGCCGCCGACCAGCACCGCGCGGCGGGTCGGGTCGCCGCCCTCGCCGAGGCCGGCGTCGAGCCACGCGTCCGCGGCGCACAGCACCGACAGCGAGGTCGAGAACGGCGCCTTGTTGCACAGCACGCGGGCGCGCTTGTGCATGTCGGCGGGCAGGCGGTCGCGCAGGCGCCCGAGCTTGCCCTTGACGTCGTACTCGGAGAGGTCGCCGCCGACCTTCGAGTAGACGTTCTCGTTCTTTTGCCACTTCCAGCGGGTGATCGCCGACTTGCCGGCGAGCAGGTTGGCGTAGAAGGTGTCGAGGTCGTCGCCGATCGGCGTGTTGATACCGAGACCGGTGATGACGATGCGCTTTTCGTGAGCCATGGAAATTCTCGTTCTAGTCGAGGAGGATGACCTCGAACACCGCGAGGGCCTTGACCTCTTCGCCGTGGAGGACCTGACCAACACAGATGGATACGTAGTCGCTCTGGTCGAGCGAGCGGGCGAGCAAGGTGACCTGCTCACCGGGGTGCACGCCGCCCTGAAACAGGGCATGGTGGACCTTGAGCAGGCGCAGGCGACGCGGATGATCGGCCGGATCGGCCGGGTCTGGGCTGGTGCGGCCGCTGGCGAGCAGGTGCTGCAGACAGATGCCGAGCTGGCCGATGGCCTCGACCAGCAGCACGCCCGGGTAGACCGGATCGCCGGGGAAGTGGCCGGCGAGGATTGGGTCCTGCGGATCGACGCGCCGATGCCCCGAGATGGCCGCCTGCTCGAGGTCGACGGCGTCGATGCCATCGACCAGCAGGAAGGGGTCGCGGTGCGGGAGCATGCGCTCAAGGTCGGCGCGACCGAGCTCGACGCGCGCGCTCGCCGGGCCGGTCGCGAAGACCGGACGGCGGCGGTAGGTCTTGACCAGATCCGCGAGGTCCTGCGCCGGATCGAAGGCGCCGGCGAGCGACTCGATGGTCACGGCGCTCACGCCTGCGGCCATTCACGGACCTCGAGCGACCCCGCGGTCGCGTTCGCGGGCACGGGCGCGGGCGCGGGGCGGAGCGCGCGCAGAGACTCGATCACGGCGGCGAGGTGCCCGGCCGCGTCCTCGCGGCTGTCGGTGCAGAAGCGCGGTCGGTTGCTGACCCACTTGCGGTCGAGCAGGTTGAACAGCACCTGACGCGGGCCGACCTCGACGAGCACGGCGTCGGGGTGCGCGGCGATCAGGTGGTCGATCGAGCGCCGCCACAGCACCGGCGTGTGCACGTGGTCGGCGAGCAGGGAGACGTAGTCGTCGTGGCTCGCGGCCGGCACCGGCGCGCCGAGGCGGTTCGGCAGGTAGGGCCGGCGCGCGACGCGAAAGCGGGCGCGTCGCAGGTGCGGGCGCAGGGCCTCGCCGACGCCGGCGAACAGCGACGAGTGCATCGGCACCCGGCGCTCGATGATCGTCGGGACCACGTAGTGCTCGTCCTCGAGCAGCGCGACCGCGGCCTCGACCGCGGTCTGCTCGCCGGACAGCACGTGCTGGCGCGGAGAGTTCAAGTTGACGATCTCGAGCACGCCGTGGCCCTGGGCCCGCACCGACTCGACGACCGTCTCGAGCGACTCGAGGTCGAGCGGCTGCACCGAGGCCATCCAGCCGCGCGGACCGAGGTCGTAGGCCTCGCCGCGGGCCCTGACCAGCCGCAGCGCCTCGACGAAGTCGAGCGCGCCGATGTGGGTCAAGTGGTTGTACTCGCCGAGGCTGAGACCGAGCGAGAGGTCGGCGTCGACGCCCTCGGCCTGCAGCGCGGAGAGCATCATGTGGTTGGCGACGAACACCCCGAGCTGGACGTCGACGTTGCGGTCGAAGGCCGCCGGGTTGTCCTCGCTGTAGTGGCTGCGCAGGTCGCGACCGAGGGCGTCCGAGGCGAGGCCCAGCACCTCCGCGGCGCGCGGATGCAGGTGGGCCAGCTTGTCCAGCATTCCGGGGTACCGGGAGCTCTGCCCGGGAAACATGAAGACCAGAGTCATGCTCGTCTCGCAGTCGCCGTCGCGCTCACGTCTGCCTGGCGGTACGTACCACCGTGTCCTCGAGGATCTGCAGCGCGAGGTCGAGGTCCTCACGTGCGTGCGCCGCGGTGATCGCGACCCGGAAGCGCAGCCCGTCCTCGGGGACGGAGGGATAGTCCACAGGAGCCAGGAACAGGCCCTTGGCGTGCATCTCGGCGGTCAATTCGTAGAGCCGGCGGCGGTCCGAGCCGATGATGATCGGCACGACCTGGCTGGTCGACTCGCCGACGTTCAGGCCCAGCGCGACCGCCTGCTCGCGGAAGTAGCGGGTGTTGGCCCACAGCCGCTCGCGCAGGCTGTTGTCGCGGGTGGCGATCTCCAGGGCCTTGCTGACCCCGGCGACCACCGACGGCGGCAGCGCGCAGCTGAAGCCGTAGGGGTTGATGTAATAGCGCATGTACTGGAGCAGCTTGCGCGGTCCGACCGTGAAGCTGCCCGCGCCGGCGAAGGCCTTGGAGAAGGTCGCGAACTGCAGGGCGACCCGCGACTCGACGCCGTAGTGCTCGATCACGCCGCGGCCGTGCGCGCCATAACAGAGGATCGAGTGCGCCTCGTCGATCAGGACCCCGACCCCATGCTTCTCCGCGACCGGCAGCAGGTTCGGAAGATCGGCGGTGTCGCCGTCCATCGAGTACACGCCCTCGACGACGATCAGGCGCCGCTGGCCCGCGGTCTGCTGCAGCGCCTCGTCGAGCGAGTCGGGGTCGTTGTGGGCGAAGAACATCAGCTTCGCCTTCGCCAGCTTGGCGCCGTCGATCGAGCACAGGTGGCTCTTGGCGTCGAGGATCGCGACGTCACCCTTGCGCAGCAGGCCCGTCAGCGTGCCCATGCCGCCGGCGAAGCCGCTGTTGAAGATCATCGCGTCTTCGCGCCCGCTGAAGGCGGCGAGCTGGAGCTCGAGCTCGCGGTGCAGGTTGCTCTTGCCCGAGAGCAGCGGCGAGCCGCACGCGCCGGTCCCGTAGTCGCGCAGCGCCCGGGTCGCGGCCTCGATGACCTCGGGGTGCATCGCCAGGCCGAGGTAGTTGTACGAGCTCAGGTTGACGACCCGGCTGGTGACACCCGCACGCGAGATGTTCATCCGCGGAGCGACACCGCCGAGCATCTGCGGCTCGTACATCGACATCGCCCATGCGCCCTCTTCCGTCCAGCGCGTGAAGCTCTCGGGCGGGACCAGCGGATCGTCGCTGTCCGAAAAGTAGAAGTCTGCGAGGCTAGATTCGGCTTCGCGGCCCATGCGCGGTCCCGGGGGTTGGTCAGGCGTAGTTACAGCGAAACCAGCGTGGGTGTCACGGAAATTCAGCGACGCGCCGCTTTTTATACGCGCGTTCAATGCGACTGCACACCGGTCCAGCGCGGTGCGCAGGCCGATGCACGGCGATGCCCTCACACCCTGCTGGCGATCCCCTCACCTCGGCCGGCAGCGCCGCCGTTTCGGCTGGCGGCGCTCTGGCGCCTCTGGACCCGCTTGCGCCGCCACGTCCGGGGCGGCACTCTCCGGCCGCGTGAGCACCCGAGTCCTCGTCACTGGCGCCAGCGGCTTCATCGGCTCCCACCTCGTCGAGGCTTTGCACGCGCGCGGTCAGCAAGTGCGCGCGATGGTCCGCAAGACCTCGAAGCTCGGCCACCTCGAGGGCTGCGAGGCCGAGCGCGTCCATGCATCACTCGACGACCTCGAGGCGATGACCGCGGCGATGGCAGGCGCGGAGATCGTCTATCACGTGGCCGGACTGACGGCCGCGTTCAGTCAGGCCGAGTTCGATCGTGCCAACACCGAGGGCACCGCGCTGGTGTTCGCGGCGGCCCGCCAGGCCGGCGTACGCCGCGTGGTCTACGTGTCGTCGCTGATGGCCGCCGGGCCCTCGCACGCCGATGTCGCGCGCCGCGAGCATCACGCCCATCGCCGCGGTTACACCCGCTACGGCGACAGCAAGCTCGGAGGCGAGCAGGTCGCGTGGGAACAGGCGCAAACCGGCGAGATCGAGGCCGTGATCGTGCGCCCGCCCCTGGTCTACGGTCCGCGCGACACCGACGTGCTGCAGATGATCAAGTCGGCCAAGGCCGGCCTGATCGCCCAGCCCGGCCTCGGCCGGCCGGCGTGGCTGTCGGCGATCCACGCCCTGGATCTCGTCGAGGGCATCATCCTCGCCGGCGAACGCGGCAGCGCCCTCCCGGGCCCGAACAGCGGCGAGCACGTGCTGTCCGGTCACGGTGCGCCGCATGACCACGTGCCCGACGAGTCCGACCACCCGGCCGGCCGCGGCATCTATTATTTCAGCGACGGCGGCCAGCACACCGTCACCACCTTCGGCAAAGCGGCCGCCGCCGCGCTCGGCCGCCGCGCCATGTCGATGCGCTTCCCGGGCCCCGCCGTGCTCACCGTCGCGGCGATCAACACCTTTGTCGGCAAGCTCCGGGGCAAGGCCCCGGCGCTGTCCCTCGATAAGGCCCGCGGCAGCCTCTCGCCCGGCTGGTGGTGCGACGACAGCAAGGCCGTACAAGAGCTCGGCTATCGGCCGCGCTTCCCATTGACCGATGGCCTCGAGCACACCGTCAAGTGGCTCCGCGACCAGCGCTGGCTGTGAGACTGCCGGCACCGCGCCCTGCGCAGACGTGAGACCGCGCGGCGAGTTCGCGCGATAATGACCGGCCTCCGGAACCTGTCCGGAGACGGGCGGCGAGGCCGCGGGGCTCGGCTATGATGCGACCGCGATGCTGCCCCCTACCCTCGCCCACGCCGTGTTCGACGCTGATCTGTTCGCCAGCCTGCGCCAAGCCCTCCAGCGCGGCGAGCTCAGCCCGGAGCGTTCGCGGCTGAAGGTCGCGCCCGCGCAGCTCGAGCCGGGGGCGCTGACCCGAGTCACGGAATTGACGCCGGAGGCGCGCGTGCGGCTGGGGGTGCGTGGTCGCCATGCGATCGTGGCGGGTGAGGTCGCGGCGCTGGTCCTCAACGGCGGCATGGCGACGCGCTTCGGCGGGGCGGTCAAGGGCGTGGTCCCGGTGCTGCCCGACCACGAGCAGATGTCGTTCCTCGCGGTCAAGCTGGCGGGCTTGCGACACGCCGCGATCGACGGCGGCGGACCGGTGCCGATCGTGCTGATGCACAGCTTCGCCACCGCCGCCGCGAGCCGCGAGCACCTCGAAAACATCGACTGGTCCGACGTGCCGGAGCGTGATCGTTCGAGCTTCGAGCAGTCGCTGCTGCCGCGGGTGCTGCCCGACGGGACCCCGCTGCCGGAGCTACCGGACGCCGGGCAACTCCCCGATACGACGCTCTTCTCCGCCCCCGGACACGGCGACACCCTGACGCGACTGCGTGACAGCGGCACCCTCGAGCAGCTGATGCAGCGCGGCGTGCGACACCTGATGATCTCGAACGTCGACAACCTCGGCGCGACGCTCGACCCGGTGATCCTCGGCGCCCACCTCGAGGCCGTCGAGCGCGGCGCGGCGCTCAGCGTCGAGGTCGTCGAGCGCGAGCCGGGCGACGCCGGCGGCTGCGTCGCGGACGTCGGCGGTCGACCGCAGATCATCGAGGCGTTTCGCCTGCCGCCCCGCGTCGAGCTCGTCGACTACCCGTACTTCAACACCAATACGCTGTGGACCACCACGCAGGCCCTGCAAGCGCCTCACCCTCTCACCTGGTTCCCAGTCCGCAAGACGATCGAGTGGGGCGATAGAGCCGCGCTCGAGGTGATCCAGTTCGAGACCCTGATCGGCCAGCTCTCCGAGTTCGTGCCGACCCGCTGCCTGCTCGTCGATCGCGCGCGGTTCCTGCCGATCAAGACCCGCGAGGACCTGGTCGACGCCGAGCCGCAGATCAGAGCGATCGTGCGGGCCGCGGGGCTGCACCCGTGAGCTGCTGTCAGTCGAGCAGGCGGCCGCGGGTGCGCTGCTCGTCGGCCGGATCGATCTCGTCGATCTGGAGCTGGATCGCGCGGCCGAGCAGCGTATCGGGTCCGTCCAGCTCGACCTTGATGTAGTTGTCCGTCAAGGCGACCAGGCGGCCGTTGCGGCGCTCGCGGGCGCGATAGACCACGGCCGGGCAGCGGGTCCCGAGCTGGCCACGAACAAACTCGAGCTGCTTCTGCGCCGACAAAGCGCGCAGCACCCGGGTCCGCGCGAGGCGCTCGGCCGGTGGCACCGGATCGGGCAGATCGACGGCGGTGGTGCCCCGGCGCTCGGAGTAGCTGAACACGTGCAGGCTGGCGAGCGGGAGGCCGCGCAGCAGCGCGAGCGTGGCCTCGAAGCGGGCGGGCGTCTCTCCGGGGAAGCCGGCGATCACGTCGGTGCCGAGGTGGATGCCCGGGACCGCGGCGACGAGGCGGGGCACCAGTGCGCGCAGGTCGGCGCTGGTGTGCGCCCGACGCATGGCCCGCAGCACGTCGTCGTCGCCGCTCTGGACCGGAAGATGGAGGTGACGGCAGAGCCGGCGATCGCGGGCCAGCAGCTCGATCAGCGCCGGGCCGACCTCATGGGGATCGACCGAGCCGAGCCGCAGCCGCGCGAGACCCAGGCGGGCCACGAGGTCGCCGAGCAGGGCCACGAGGTCGGAGCGCGGCTGAAGATCGCGGCCGTAGGTGCCGAGGTGCACGCCGGTCAGCACGACCTCCGGGACCCCCGCGGCGACCAGCTCCTCCAGCTGGGCGACGGCGTCGGCGAGCGGCAGACTGCTGCTGCGACCGCGCACCTGCGGCACGATGCAGAAGCTGCAGCGGTAGTCGCAGCCGTCCTGGATCTTCAGGTACGCCCGGCTGCGCCGCGGGTCCGCGGCCGGGCGCAGGCGGGTGATGCGGAGCCGGCGACCGAGGTCCGCGGCGGCGACGTGCACGCGATCATCACCTGCCCCGAGGGCCAGGTCGAAGAAGCGCTCCTTCTCGCGGTTGCCGAGCACACGCGAGACCTCGGGCATCGCCGCGAGCGCGTCGGGGTCGGAGTTGGCCATGCAGCCGGTGACGACCACGCGGGCCCCGGGGGCCTGGCGCGCGGCGCGACGCACGAGCTGGCGCGTGTCGGCGTCGGCGTCGTGCGTGATCGTGCAGCTGTTGACGACGTAGAGGTCGGCCTCTCCGGCGAACTCGACGACCTGATGGCCAGCCTCCTGGGCGGCGCGGACGAGGGCGTCGGTCTCGAACTGGTTGAGGCGGCAACCGAGGGTGGCGAAGGCGACCCGCACGGGTTCACATCTGGAACCGGTAGTTGAGATCTTGCACCTTGAGCTTGAAGCGCGGGAACCTGACCTTGGCCTTGACGACCTTGGCGATGCACTTGGCCACCGGCGTGGTGTCCGCGGGCGCGGCGTCGAGGATGCGTCCGGTCGCGCCCTCGACCTTCATCTTGACGATGGCGACCGTGCCGCGCGCGGCGTTGTGGGTCGCGCGGCAGGTCTCGATGTCCTTGCTGAAGGGGTTGATCGCCTTCTTTTGATCGAAGGGCTCGAGGCGCTCGAGGGTCGGCTCCGGCAGCGGGACCGGGTCCTTCTTCACGTCCTTCTTCACGTCCTTCTTCACCGGGTCCCGCTTCTTGACCACGACCGGCACGGTCGACGGGACCGGATCCTTGGGGTCCTTCGCGGGGTCGTCCTCGAGCACGATGTCACCGCTGTCGGCCACCGGCTTGACCGGCTCGACGACCACCGCCGGCGTGGGGGGGACCACGACCGGGGGGACCACGGCCGGCACCGCCGGCATCGCCGCCTCGGCGCGCGCGAGCCACGGCGCGAGGAAGCTGGGCTCGGGCTCCTCGCCCCCGCGGTTGAGCGCGCAGACCAGGCCGATCAGCAGCATGAAGACCGCGACACCGAGGCCGATCACCAGCTTGGTCAACAATTTGGGATCGCGGGCGACCCCGGGCCAGTGCCCCGCCGAGCCGTGCGTCGCCGGGACGCCCATGCCGACGCCGAGGGGCCCGAGCGGGCCCGAGCTGCTGCCGAAGGAGACATCCTGCGGCGTGGCCGAGCTGCCGGCCCCGACCATCGCGTGGGTGCTGGCCGCGTTCATGGCCGCGGCGATGCGCGCGGCCGAGGCGGCGGCGTCGAGGTTGTTGGTCGTGCCCATGCGATCGGCGCTGCCGCGCGGGGCCGCGACGATCGCCTCGATCAGCTCGCCCATCGTCTGGAAACGGTTGGGCCGCTCCTTCTCCATCGCCTTGAGGATGATCGCCTCGACCTCGGGCGGAATGTCGGCCTCGGGCGTCAGCTGGCGCGGCGGCACCGGGCGCACGTTGACCTGCTGCGACAGCACGCCGAACATCGTCTTGTCGCTGAACGGCAGCTGCCCGGTCAGCAACTGATACATGATGCAGCCGAGCGCATAGATGTCCATGCGCACGTCGGCGGGCTCGCCCTGGACCTGCTCGGGCGCCATGTACTCGGGCGTGCCGATCAGCGCGCCGGCCTGCGTCAGCGTGTGCGAGACCTGCCGGTTCTCCTCGAGGAACTTGGCGATGCCGAAGTCGAGGACCTTGACGAAGTCCCGCATGCCGTTGCGGTGGATGATGAAGCAGTTCTCCGGCTTCATGTCGCGATGGATGATGCCCCGCGCGTGCGCGGCCTGCAGCGCGCGGCAGATCTGCAGCAAGATCCGGCGCGCGCGCGACCACTGCAGCGGGCCGCGCTTGAGCAGCTTGCCGAGGTCCTCGCCCTGCAGGTGCTCCATCGCGAAGAACACCGAGCCGTTCGGCATCTCGCCGAAGTCGATGACGTCGATGACGTTCTCGTGGCCGATCGTCGAGGCCGCCTGCGCCTCACGAAGGAAGCGCTTCACCTGGTCGGGGCGGTGGGTGTAGGCCGGGTTCAGGACCTTGACGGCGACCCGCTTGCCGAGCGCCACGTGCTCGGCCAGATAGACCTTGCCCATGCCGCCCTTGCCGATCAGATCGAGCACGCGGTAGCGGTCCGCGAGCACCTGACCGAACAGCGCGTCGCGGCGCGGGTGCATCGAGCCCGACGAGCCGCCCTCGCCGTCCTCGCTCGAGGTGTTCTGGCTGTCCGAATCCGAGTCGCGCCCGCGCGGCGAGGAGGTCTCGCCGTGCTGGGTCATGTGGATCAGCACCTCGTCGGGATCGGGCAGCACACGCGTGCCGTCGAAGCTGGTCGGCGTCGCGGTGTTGCGCGTGTCCTCGTCATCCTCGTCGTCATCGGCATCGGCTGCGAGGTCGGGGAAGTCGCCGACCTGCTCGTCCATCCCGCTGATGCTCTGCCAGCCGCGCGCCCCGAGCGAGTCCGGCGGACCACCGCTCGTCACCGTCGGCGGCCGGATCATCGCCGGCTGGGTGCCACCAGGCGGCGTGGGCGGCGTGCCCGGCTGGGTGCCACCCGGCTGTGACTGCTGCGTACCGGGCTGCGCCTGCATTTTGGGCGGCTGCGACGCCGGCGTGCGAGGTGGCGGACCCGGTGGCATGACCGGCGGGACCGTCGGCATGGCAGGCGGCGTACCCGGCGGCATACCAGGCGGCAGCGACGGCGCTGCCATCCCGGACGGCGCAAATGGGTCCTGCGGCACCGCGCTGAGCGGCCGCAACGATCCATCGTCGCTTTTGCGGCCGTGGTCGCGGCGGCCTTCGGGATTGGTGCCCATCGGACTTTGTGTACGCTATCACGGTGTCCGCGAGCGGAAAAGCCGAAGACGCGCCGCTCGCATGCCCGGTTTTGCCGTGTGCGGCGCCGTTTTTGTGACCCGATCGACATGGTGATGAAGGCTGAGGACGCGGGCGGACTCAGGCCAGCACCCGGTCGGGGTCGATGCCCAGCGATCTCCACTGACCGGGGCCGAGGCCCTCGAGGTCCCAGGGGCCGACAGACCAGCGCACCAGGCGAAGCGTCGGAAAACCGACTGCGGCGGTCATTCGGCGCACCTGCCGGTTTCGGCCCTCGTGGATGACGAGCTCGATCCACGCGGTGGGGATCGCGGCGCGAAAGCGGATCGGGGGGTCGCGCTCCCACAGCGCCGGCGGCGCCATCACGCGTGCGCGGGCCGGTGCGGTCGGGCCGTCGCGCAGATCGACGCCGGCCGCGAGGCGGGCGATCGCGGCGGCGTCCGGGATCCCCTCGACCTGCGCCCAGTAGGTCTTGGGCTGCTTGTGGCGGGGATCGCTGAGGCGATGCTGCAGACGTCCATCATCGGTCAGGACCAGCAAGCCCTCGCTGTCGGCGTCGAGTCGGCCGCAGGGATACACATTCGGCACCGGAATGTGGTCGGCCAGGGTGGCCCGCCCCGCCTCATCGGTGAAGCGGGTCAGCACGCCATGAGGCTTGTTGAACAGGACGAGGGTGGCCACGCGCGCGGCTGTAGCCTGCCCGCGAGGCGACCGGGAGAGCAAGCGTTGCATGCTCACGATGTAGGTGCGCCGCAGGCCGATCAGGTGGTGCCCCGGGCGAGTGCACCGGGCGGGTGCGCCGCCTGGCTGGGCCGCCCGGGCGGATTGGCCGGTGGATTGGCCGGCATGGTCGCCGGCGGTTCCTGGCACATGCACGAAATGGCGCGTCGGCCGACCCGAACGTTGGTCCGACGGCTTCGCGCGCTGCGCAGCCCTGGACGTAACCAGGGCTGTTGCACTGGACGTCCATGGCTCGACGAAGTATGCAGACTGACGAGCGGGCCCCTGCTCCGAGGAGGAAATGTGAGTAGCACCAGTTTCGCTGTCGACCTGCAGGACATCCATTTCGTTTTGTTCGACCAGCTGGGGATGGACCGCAAACTGGCCCAGCACGGCAAGTATGCCGACCTCGACCGCGAGGTCTACGAGGCGACGCTGATCGAGACCAAGCGGATCGCCGAGGAAGTGCTCGGGCCGATCAACAAGGTCGGCGACCGCATCGGTTGCAAGCTCGACGCCGAGGGCAACGTGACGACCCCGCCCGGCTATCAGGCGGCGTGGAAGACGCTGGCCGAGGGCGGCTGGATCGCCGTGTCGGCGCCTGCAGAGCTCGGCGGCGGCGGCATGCCGTTCACGATGGCGATGATCGTCAACGAGATCCTCTGCGGGTCCTCGATGGCCTTCATGATGTACCCGGGCCTGACGGCTGGCGCGGCGCGGGTGATCCTCGAGCATGGACCCGAGCGCCTGCGCGAGTCCTTCGCCCGCAACATGTTCAGCGGCAAGTGGGGCGGGACGATGTGCCTGACCGAGGCCGGCGCCGGCAGCTCGGTCGGCGACAACCGCTCGAAGGCGACGCCCACCGACGAGCCGGGCGTGTACCTGATCGAGGGCGAGAAGATCTTCATCAGCGGCGGCGATCAGGACTTCACCGAGAACATCGTGCATCTGGTGCTCGCGCGCACGCCGAACGCCGGTCGCGGGACCAAGGGCCTCAGCCTGTTCATGGTCCCGAAGTTCAACGTCCAGGAGGACGGCAGCCTCGGCGAGCGCAACGGCGCCCACGTCCTCGGCATCGAGCACAAGATGGGCATCAACGGCAACGCGACCTGCACGCTCGGCTTCGGGGTGCGCGGGCCGTGCCGCGGCTGGCTGGTCGGTCAGGAGAACCAGGGCATCGAGCTGATGTTCCTGATGATGAACGAGGCGCGCATCGGGGTCGCGGTCCAGGGCCAGGCGATCGCCGCGGCGGCCTACGGCTACGCCCGGGTGTACGCCAAGGACCGGATCCAGGGCCAGGCGCTGCGCGAGGGCAAAAACCCCGACGCGGTGAACGTGCCGATCATCCAGCATCCCGACGTGCGGCGCATGCTGATGCTGCAGAAGGTGTACAGCGAGACGATGCGCTCGCTGCTGCTCAAGCTGGCGCTGTACTTCGACCTGATGCACGAGTCGGCCGACCCGGCCGAGCGCGAGCGCCTGAAGGGGCGCGTCGACCTGTGGACGCCGATCGCCAAGGCGACCTGCTCGGACCTCGGCTTCGAGGTCGCGACCCTGGCGGTCCAGACCTACGGCGGCTACGGCTACATCGGCGAGTATCCGGTCGAGCAGCTGGTGCGCGACGCCAAGATCACCAGCATTTATGAGGGCACCAACGGCATCCAGGCGATGGACCTGGTCGGCCGCAAGCTGCGGATCGGCGGCGGCGCGCTGTTCATCGAGTGGATGAACGAGGCCAACTCCACGCTCTCGCAAGCCGCGGACGCCGGCTTCGGCCCCGCCGCCGGGGCGCTGGGCAAGGCCGTCCAGGCGCTCGCGGGCGCCGCCATGCACCTCGCCGGCCTCGGCAAGGCGCGCAAGGTCGAGGCCGCGATGGCCCAGGCGTACCCGTTCCTGCGCATGTTCGGGACGGTGTTGCTCGGCATGGAGGCGCTCGAGCAGGCGCTGGTCGCCGAGCGCCTGACGGCCGAGCGCGGCCCCTCGCCACTGTTGATCGGCAAGCGGCGCAACCTCGAGTTCTTCGTCGCGTCCCTGCTGCCGAACGCGATCGCGCTCGGCAAGTCGGTCACCTCGGACGACGAGAGCATCCTCGACCCCGCGCTGTTCGAATAAACGACCGCGGGCGCC
>NZ_JACCSO010000623.1 GCF_013812955.1 Nannocystis sp.
CTTCACGGCCTCGCCGTTGATCGACTGCAGCCGGTCTCCCGGGCGCACCCCGAGCTCCTCCGCCAGCGAGCCCGGACGGACGCTGCGCACCTGCAGGCCCTCTTTGCCCGGCTCGACCTCGACGCCCAGGCGCGGCTGGCCGTCGGGGAACAGCTGTCCGCCGCCGCCGCCGGCACCGCGCTGACCGAGCTTGCGCAGCTCGTCGTCGCCCGGGAGCTGGCCGACGGTGGCCTTGAGGTCGAGCGCACGGTCCTTGCGCATGACCTTGAGGCCGACGACGCTGCCCGGCTTCGCATCGGCGACGCGGCCGCGAAGGTCGCCGAAGCCGATGATGTCGTGACCATCGATCGCTACGATGCGGTCACCGGCCTGCAGACCGGCCTTGGCGGCGGGGGTCCCGTGCATCACTGCGCCGATCACGGCGCCGGTCTCCGGGGCCCGTCCGACGGCGGGCTCGAAGTCCTGGCCGCTGATGCCGAGCCAGCCGCGCACGACCTTGCCGCCGTTTTTGAGCTGGGGGATGACGGTCTTGGCCTGGTCGATGGGGACCGCGAAGCCGAGGCCGCGGCCGACGCCGCCGACGGCGGTATTGATGCCGATGACCTCGCCGTTCATGTTGAAGAGCGGGCCGCCGCTCGAGCCGGGGGCGATCGACGCGTCGGTCTGGAGGAAGTCGATGTAGCTGTTGGCGTAGAGGCCGAGGCTGCCGCGGCCCTTGGCCGAGACGATGCCGGTGGTGGCGGTCTGCTCGAGGCCCATGGGCGAGCCGATGGCGAGCACCCAGTCGCCGACGGACATGGCCGAGCTGGCGCCGAGGGTGGCGACTTTGAGGTTCTTGGCGCCTTCGAGCTGGATGAGGGCGATGTCGGTCAGGGGGTCGGAGCCGAGCACCTTGGCGTTGAACATGCGGCCGTCATGGAGTTTGACCTCGAGGCGGTCGGCGCCGTCGACGACGTGGTGGTTGGTGACGACGAGGCCGTCGCTGCTGAGGACCACGCCGGAGCCGATGCCGCTACGGGGCTGCTGGGGGTCCATCTCGAAGAAGGGGAACATGCGCGGGTCGACGCCTTGGAGCGAGGCAGGCGGGCGGGACTTGCCGTGCGAGCGGACATTGACGACCGTGGGGCCGATCTCCTTGACCAGCGGCGCGAGGCTGCGGCGCGGGTCGAACTCTCCGGCGACCACCGGTGTGCCGGCGCCTTCGCGCCACAGCTGCCCGTCCGCGGCCTCGGCCTGGCCGATGTAGCCGAGCGCCGCGGCGCCGCTGCCGATCACGGAAAACCCGAGAAAGGCGAGCAGCGCGTGCGGCGAGCGTAACCTCTGGATGCGGATCGTGTTGCCAGTCATGTGGCCGACAACCGGGGGTGCAGAGCCCATATTCCCGGGGGCCGAGCGGCCTCGGGCGGCCCGGCAAGAACTTGGTCGGGCCCGGCAGGGGTGTACTCTCGCCCCCGGTGAGCGCAGCGCAGTCCACCCCGCCCGCAGCAGATCTGGGGCACGCCCGCACGGTCGCCTGGACCAGCACGACCTACTTTGCAGAGGGACTGCCGTGGTCGGTGCTGCACCAGATCGCGTCCGAGTTCCTGACCGCCGCGGGCCTGCCGCCATCGCAGGTCGGTTACACGTCCGCGCTGCATCTGACGAGCACGCTCAAGTTCCTGTGGAGCCCGGTCGTCGACCTGTACGGCAGCTTTCGCCAGTGGATCTTCGCCACCCAGGCGGTGCTCGGGGCGCTGATCGGCATGCTCGCGGTGCTCGCCGAGGACCTGTCCCGAAGTGCAGGTCAAGACACCTCGATGATATGGCTGACCTTGATCGCCATCGGCGTCGCCTCGGCCACCCATGACATCGCCTGCGACGGCTACTACATGGACGCGCTGCCGCGCGCCGCCCAGGCCCGCTACGCCGGGATGCGGGTCGCGGCGTTTCGCGTCGCCATGCTGGTCGGTAACTCTGGCCTCGTGTACCTCGGCGGGCGCCACAGCTGGCTGCTCGGCTTCGGGGTCGCCGCGGCGCTGATGCTCGCGCTGGCGGTCGGGCACCGACTGTTGCTGCCGCGCGGGGCCAACGAGCGGGCGCGGGCGAGCGCGGTCCAGGCGCGCAGCGGGGCCGAGCGTATGGCCCACATCCGCGAGGCGTACCTCAGCTTTCTGCGCCAGGACCGGGCGCTGCTGGTGGTGCTGTTCCTGCTGACCTACAAGCTGGGCGACGCGTTGATGTTCAACATGTCGAAGGTGCTGCTGCGCGACCTCGGGGTGAGCACCGCCGAGCGCGGGGTGATCAACGGCTTCGGCACGGCGGCGAGCATCATCGGGGCGATGATCGGCGGGGCGTGGATCGCCCGGACCTCGCTGGCGAGGGCGATCGTGCCGATCACGATCTTGATGACCGCGACCCAGCCGCTCTACCTGCTGCTCGCCGCACCGGCCCTGCCGATGAGCATGGGTCAGCTCGCCGACGCGCCGGCGTTTTTCCTCGGCGGCCTCGCGCCCTCGCTGACGACGGTCGGCCTCATCATGGTGATCGAGCAGCTGTGCGGCGGCATGGCGGTCGCCGCCCAGATGGTGTTCTTGATGCGACGCTGCCATCCCGACCACAAGGCCGCCCACTTCGCGTTCGGCACCGCGATCTACGCGCTGTCGCAGATGGCCACCGGGGCCTACAGCGGCTGGGTTTATCAAGCGCAGGGGCCGTTGGTGTACTTCGCCCTCGCCTGTGTCGCGTGCATCCCCTGCCTACTGCTGGTCGGTTTGATCGCCGACTCGGAGCCGGCGGAGAGGACCTCCGCACCGTGACTTTGCAGGCGCGCACCGAGGGCGAGGCTCGCTTCGAGGCGGCGCGGCGGCGCATCGGCACGGTGCTCGCGCCGCTGGGCTTCTTCGTGCTGCTGATGGCGCCGCTGCCGGGGCTCGGCCCGCAGGCGCACGCGCTGGCGGCGATCACGGTGTTGACGGTGATCTTGTGGATCACCGAGGCGGTCCCGCTGGCGGTCGCGGCCCTGCTCGCGCCGGCGCTGGCGGTGGTGCTCGGGGTGACGACCGCCACCGACGCGCTCGCGCCGATCGCCAGCCCGCTGATCTTCCTGTTCATGGGCGGCTTCATGCTCGCGCTCGGCCTCTCCGAGCAGGGGCTCGACCGCCGCGCCGCGCTGTGGCTGCTCGGCCGCGGCTGGATCGCCGGCTCGCCCGCGCGGGCCAGCGCGGCGATCGCCGTGGTCGGATTCCTGGTGTCGATGTGGATCTCCAACACCGCGACCACGGCGATGTTGATCCCCGTGGCCCTCGGTCTGTGCGCCACCATTCGTGCCGCGGCGCCGGAGGGCGAGCGCCACCGTTTCGACCGCCACGCCGAGGGCATGTTGCTCAGCCTCGCCTATGGCGCCTCGCTCGGCGGCATCGCCACGCCGGTCGGCACCGCACCCAACGTCATCGCCCTCGACGTGCTCGAGCGCCAGCTGCACCTGCGCATCGACTTCTTCCAGTGGATGAGCTTCGCGCTGCCGACCGCCCTGCTCGGGCTCGGCGTCGTGCTGGTCTACGCCCGCTTCCGCTTCCCCGCGCCGATCGCCCGCCTCGATGCCCTCGCCGACAACGTCGAGCTCGAGCTCCAGCGCCTCGGGCCGATGTCGAACGGCGAGCGGCGGGCCGCCGCGATCTTCCTGCTGGCGGTGTGCGGCTGGCTGACGCCGGCATTGATTAAACTGTCCCTCGGGCCAGGTCACCCGTGGACCGAGTGGTCCAACCGCGGCCTCGACGAGGGCATCGTCGCGCTGCTGTGCGGGCTGCTGCTGTGCCTGATGCCGAGCGGCAACGGCGACGGCAAGCCGGTGCTGGGGTGGGAGCGGGCGATGCAGCTCGACTGGAGCACGCTGCTGCTGCTCGGCGGCGGGCTGTCGCTCGGCAAGCTGATGTTCGAGACCGGGCTGGCGAAGTCGGTGGCCGACGCGGCGCTCAGTGCTGCGGGTCCGCTGGCCCAGTCGCCGATGGGGCTGCTGGTGTTCAGCGCGGCGCTGGTGCTGGTGTTGACGGAGATCACCAGCAACGTGGCGACGACCAGCATGATGGTGCCGGTGCTGCTGGCGATCGCGCTGGCGGGCGGCAACGACCCGCTGCCGACGGTGCTGTGCGTGACCATGGCGGCGAGCTTCGCGTTCATGCTGCCGGTCTCGACGCCCCCCAACGCGATCGCGTATGGCACCGGCAAGATCCGCATCGGGACCATGCTGCGCTTCGGCGTGGTGCTCGACATCGCCGGGCTGGTGATCATCATCGCCGTGGGCGCGCTGCTGTTGCCGCTGCTGCGCTTCGGTTGAGCGCTTGGGCGGGCTTCAGGTGCCGAGCGAGCGCACGGTGACCAGCGGACCCTCGGGGAAGGGGTCGCTTCGCAGATCGATCTCGCCCTCGACGGCCCACAGCTTGTCGTCCTCGGGGTCGAGCAGGGTCTGGCGCACGCGCCAGGTCCGGTCGCCGGTGGGCTCGAGGAGCGTGAACTTGGGGAAGCGCGCGCCGTGGTCGAAGCGCAGCTCCGGGTAGTCGGCGAAGTAGTCCTGCATCGCCTGCTCGAAGCGAGGCGCGGGCCACGGGTCCTCGGGGTCCTGGCGGGTGCCGATCGCGGCGTCGTCCCAGTCGCGCTGCGCGAGCGCACGGACCAGCGCGTGCATCTCGGCGCGCACGCGGGCGGCAAAGGTCTTGGGGTCCTCGCCGGCGTGCTTGGGGCCGGTCGTCTCGGGGCCGGCGAGCTCGGCCGGCGGGTGCAGCATGCGCTCCCACTCTTGCAGCAGGCTGGTATCGACGTGCGCGAACATGGCGCGCAAAAACCCGATGATGTCGTGGACCTCGTCGGTCTTGGCGGCCTCGGGGATGGTCTGCGCGAGCACCTTGTAGGCCTGCATCAGGTAGCGCAGGAGCACGCCCTCGCTGCGGGCGAGGCCATACTCTTTAATATAATCGTTGAAGGCGGCGTAGCGCTCGACCATGTCGCGCACGATCGACTTGGGTCGGATGCTCTCGCGTGCGACCCAGGGGTGGCGCAGGACGAACTCATTAAAGGTGTCGTAGATGAATTCGGCGTTGGGCTTCGGGTAGGAGATCTTCTCCAGCTCGGCCATGCGCTCCTCGTACTCGACGCCGGCGGCCTTGAGCTCGCCGATCTTCTCCGACTTGAGCTTGTTCTCCTGGGCGTTGAGCACGACGGTCGGGTTCTCGAGCATGGCCTCGACCAGCGAGAGCACGTCGATGGCGTAGTTCTCCGAGGAGATCTCGAGGCGCTTGCTGGCGTCGAGCAGGTACAGCGAGAGCGTGTGGTTGAGCGAGAAGTCGTCTTGCAGGCTGATGTCGACCTGCACGGCGCGGCCGCGGCCGCGACCGTTGGCGCGGGCGTCGAGCGGCACCAGGTGGACCACGCCCGCGGCGCGCAGGGCCCGGAGCAGCACCGCGGCCTCGCGGCGGTTGCGGGACTTGGCGCGGACCTCGTCGTGCGCGGCGGCGATGATCTCGACCAGGCGCCGGTATCCGCCGCCCCAGCCGCCGAGGTTCGACGGGGACTGCAGCAGGTTCAGGATCATGCCGTGGGTGACCTGGAAGCGCGAGCGCAGCGGCTCGGGCTCGCTGGTCATCAGCTTCTCGAAGGTCGACCTGTCCCAGGGGACATATCCGCGCTCGGGCGGACCGCGGCGCACGAACTTCTTCTTCTTGCCGTCGGCGCCGACGGACTTGGCCTCGAGGCGCTTGTTCTCGATCACGTGGGCGGGGGCCTGGCAGACCACGTAGCCCTGGGTGTCGAAGCCCTTGCGGCCGGCGCGGCCGCCGATCTGCTTGAAGTCGCGGACGCTGAGGATCGCCGTGTTCTCGCCGTCGTACTTGCAGAGCTTGGTGAAGAGCACGGTGCGGATCGGGATGTTGACGCCGACGCCGAGGGTGTCGGTGCCGCAGATGACGCGCAGCTTGCCCTGCTGGGCCAGCTGCTCGACGAGCAGGCGGTACTTGGGCAGCAGGCCGGCGTGGTGCAGGCCGATGCCGTTGCGGATGAAGCCGGAGATCTCCTTGCCGAACGGGGTGTCGAAGCGAAAGCCCTGCAGGGCCTCCGAGATCGCCTGCTTCTCCTCGCGGGAGACCAGCTGCAGGCTCATCAGGTTCTGGGCCTCCTCGGCGCACTCGCGCTGGGTGAAGTTGACGATGTAGATCGGCGCGCGCTCGCGGTCGAGCAGGTAGCTCAGGGTCTCGTGCAGCGGGGTCTCGCGGTACTCGAAGTCGAGGGGCACCGGTCGCACGGCCGAGCGCACCACCGCGACCTCGCGCTTGGTGAGGCGCTGCAGGCTCTCCTCGAGCTTGCTGGTGTCGCCGAGGGTCGCGGACATCAGCATGAAGCTCGCGTAGGGCAGCGTGAGCAGCGGGATCTGCCAGGCGATGCCGCGGTCGCGGTCCGAGTAGTAGTGGAACTCGTCCATGATGACGTCGTCGACGCGGGCGTTTCGCCCGTCGCGCAGGGCCATGTTGGCGAGGATCTCCGCGGTGCAGCAGATGATCGGGGCGTCATGGTTGACGCTGGCGTCGCCGGTCAACATGCCGACGTTCTCGGGGCCGAAGTCGCGGCACAGCGCGAAGAACTTCTCGCTGACGAGGGCCTTGATCGGGCAGGTGTAGAACGAGCGGCGGCCGCGGCACATCGACGACAGGTGCATCGCCACGGCCACCAGCGACTTGCCCGAGCCAGTCGGCGTGTTCAAGATGACGTGCTTGCCGGCGAGCACCTCGAGGATCGCCTCCTCCTGGGCGGGGTAGAGCTCGAGGCCGGCCTCGGTCACCCAGTCGAGGAAGACCTCGAGGATCTGGTCGCTGGTGACGTCGCCTGGCTTTTGGGCCAGGAGGCCAGCAGCGAGCTCGCGCAGGGTCCGCTGGGCGGGCTTTCTTTCGGCGGACACCGGCGCAGGGTAGCAGAGGGCGGCTACTTGGGGAGGATCTCGCCGGCGATCGGGTAGAGCGGGCGGATGTCGACGGGGATGCCGGCGAAGCTGTCGAGGGTGCGCTGCATCGCGGGTGAGACGACCCCGTATTTGGCGAGCAGCGCGTCGGCGGCGGCCTTGTCGCCTGCGTGCTGGATCACGCAAATGTCGCGGACGAGGTCGGAGATCGCGGCCTCGAGCTTGTCGAGGTCGACCTTGAACTTGCCGGAGGCGGTGTCGACGGTGGCGGCGCCGGCCTCGACGAGGCGGTTGATCTGCAGGGCGGCGCCCTTGCCGTGGGCCTCGGCGACGCCGAAGCGCACGCTGCGAAACAGGCCGGCGAAGTACGAGATGAGCAGCTTCTCGCGCATGTCCTTGGGGAACTCGCCGCGCTCGATCATGTAGAGCACGTTGTAGGCGCCCATGACGTCGGCCTTGGCCTCCTCGAGCGCGGCGTAGCTGGCCTCGAGGGCGACGCGCACGTCGACCTTCTTGCCGTCCTTTTGCGTGAAGGCGGGGCCGAGGCTGTGCGACAGCTCGTGGAACAGGACCTCCTGAAAGAAGGCCTGGTCGTCGAGGAAGCGGATCTGGCTGCCGTCGAGCACCTGCTCGCCGATCTTGCGCATGATGATGTTGAACTTGGTGGCGATCAGGTTGCGCAGCAGCACCTTCTTGGCGCCCTTCTCGGCGCGGACCTTCTCGTCGTTGGGGAGGTTGAAGGCGATCGTCTGCACCGACTTGCGGGCCTCGCCGGAGCTGTAGACGAGGTCGACGACGCGGATCGGGCTCTCGCTGCCGCGCTTGGTCTTGAGCTCGTCGGGGATCGGGAGGTGCTGCTCCATGTCCGGGAGGTAGTTTTTGAAGCGGGCGAGGTCGGCGGAGGCCTTGGGGTCGCTGACGGTGACGAAGGCCTCGAAGCTGGCCTTGAGGCCGAGCAGCTCGTCCTCGTAGGTCTCGTAGGGGCCGATGGTGATCTCGACCGGGCTGTCGAGGTCCATCCAGTCCTTGTCGCTCTGGTAGTAGTCGTCGCTGGCGAAGGCGGCGGCGCGCGACTCGAGGAATTTTTTGAGGGACTTGTTTTCGGTGGTGGCCGCGGCCTGGCGCAGCAGCTCGGCGGCGGGCCCGAGCCACTCGCGGTAGGCCTCGCTGTAAGGCACCGCGGTCAGGCCGGTGCTGGTGCGCCGGATGACGGTGGTCAGGCTCTCGAACGCGGCTTTGTCGGCGGGGTGGTCGCTGATCCAGCGCTTGAAGTCGTCGACGCTGAGGTCCTCGGGGTAGAAGCCGGCGCCGGGCGGGTGCGGGTATTCGGTGGCGAACGGGGCGAAGTGGTCCTGGCGGTCCCAGGGGCCGCGCATGATGTCGAAGTACTCGAGCTTGAAGGGGTTGCCCTCCTTGATGATCCGCTCGCGCAGGGCCGGGTTGCCGGCCCACGACTGGCGGTCGAAGATGGGCTCCATCTTGCGGGCGGCGGTGACCAGCTTGTCGAGCGTCGCCTGCTCGGCCGGCGACAGATGGTCGATGTCGACGTAGAGCTCGGCGGGCGCGAACTGGGCGACCTTGAGCGCGAGCGGGTCGGGTGGCACGGGCGCGACGGTCACGGCGGGCTGCTCCTTGCTCGGCTGGGCGGGCGCGCCGGTGTCGGACGGGGTGCCGCCACATGCGAACAGCACGGTGGCAGACAGGGCGAATGCGGTGAGACGGGGCGCGCGCGGCATGGCGGCGCGAGCATAGCCGAGAGCGGCGGTCGGGCGCCAGGGGCCGCGCCTTCAGGCCCGGACTCGAGGGCTGGACCGGAGGGTTGGACGGAGGGCTGGACGGACGGTTGGACGCGCAGGCCCGGCCTAGAAACCTGTCCTCGGAGACAGGTGCTCCGGGATCGGTGTGCCGGGGGTCGCGCGCTCGAGCGCCGTGTAGAGGTACGGGAGCGAGACGTCGAGGCGGTAGTCGGTGTTGTTGTGGTCGTCGGGGAACTCCTCGTAGACGTGCTCGACGCGGGCGGCCCGGAGCTTGCGGACCAGCGCGCGCGCGCCGTAGTGGAGCATGTACTGGTCGCGCGAGCCGACCTCGAGATAGAGCCCGAACAGGCTGCGCAGCTGCGTCTGGCAGTCCTGCTCGTCGATCATGCGCAGCGGGTCGTGGGCGAGCCAGCGCTGCCAGGCGGCCTCGTCGAGCTCGCAGGTGTGCGGGTCGACCGGGAGGCGGATGCCGAGCGGCTCGTTCGGCTGCGGGTCGTAGCTGGCGGCCATCGCCAGCATGGTCAGGGCCTGGAAGTCGGCGCCGCCGAGCTTGGCGCTGCCGGCGATGCGGTCGAGGAAGCCGGCGACGGTGCCGCCGCTGCGGGCGAGCACGTCGAGGGCGCGCGGGAGGTCGGGGCGGTACACGAGGTCGAAGCCCATGTCGCCGGAGTTGCAGGCGATGGCGCCCCAGACGTCGGCGTGGCGCATGCCCTGGACCAGGGCGCCGTAGCCTCCACTCGACTTGCCGTAGACGGCCCGGCCGGCGCGCCCGGGGCGGACGCGAAACTCGGCCTCGACGCGCGGCAGCAGGGCCTCGCGCAGGAAGCTGTCCCAGCGGCCGGTGACGGGGGAGTCGACGTACTGATTGCCGCCGAGCGAGGTGAAGCAGTCGGGGAAGACGGCGATGACGGGGCCCATCTTGCCGGCGGCGACGAGGCGGTCGAGGCGCTGGGGCACGCTCTCGCTGAAGGCGGCCCAGGCGACGCGTTTGAGGCCGGAGCCGGAGAAGCTGGCGAGGTCGACGAAGATGGGGTAGCGCTGGTGGCCGCGGCGATAGCCCTCGGGGAGGTAGACGAGGGCGGTGCGGACGTGGGGGTCGCCGAGCAGGTTGTCACGCAGGGCCGGGGCGTCGATGCTGAGGTTGACGAGCTCGCCGCGGGGCTGGGTGAACGTGTGGACAGGCATCACGGCGAGCCTAGCCTCACGCGGGGAGCGGCTCAAGCGGGAGTGGTTTTAGTTTAGGCTCGGGCGCGATGATCGAGTCGGACCAGAACGTGTGGCGCGGAGGGCTGACGCAGGACCTCTCGCATGTGTTGATGAGCGAGGCGCAGATCCAGAGCCGGGTCGCGGAGCTCGGGCGCGCGCTGACGCAGGACTACCAGGAGAAGGACCCGCTGCTGGTCGGGATCCTCAGCGGCAGCTTCCTGTTCCACGCCGACCTGGTGCGCAACATGAACCTGGCGATGGCGGTCGACTTCATGGCGGTGTCGTCCTACGGCGACCGCACCTCGAGCTCGGGCGTGGTCAGGATCCTGAAGGACCTCAACAGCTCGATCGCCGGGCGGCACGTGATCATCATCGAGGACATCGTCGACACCGGCCTGACCCTCGACTACCTGGTCCAGAACCTGCAGACCCGGCACCCGGCCTCGCTCAAGGTCTGCGCGCTGCTCGACAAGAAGGAGGCCCGCGTGCGCGACGTCGAGGTCGCCTACGTCGGCTTCCACTGCCCCAACGAGTTCGTGGTCGGCTACGGCCTCGACTACCGCGGACGCTACCGCAACCTGCCGTTCATCGGGGTCCTCAAGCCCGAGGTCTACCGGAAGGCGGAGTGAGCGTGTCCAAGCTGTCCCTGGCGTTCATCGAGCGGCTGCCGAAGACCGACCTGCACGTCCACCTCGACGGGTCGATGCGCATCTCGACCCTGATCGAGCTGGCCAAGGAGCAGGGCGTGTCGCTGCCCTCGGACACGCCGGAGGGCTTGCACGCGGCGATGGGCCTCGGGCGCAACACCGGGAGCCTGGTCGAGTACCTCAAGGCCTTCGACCTGACCCTGCAGGTGCTGCAAGACGAGGAGTCGCTGCGCCGGGTCGCCTACGAGCTCGCGGCCGACGCGGCGGCGGAGAACGTGCGCTACATGGAGGTGCGCTACTCGCCGATGCTGCACACGCGTCGCAAGCTCAAGCTGACCAAGGTGGTCGAGACGGTGCTGCGCGGGCTGCACGACGCGCAGGCGCAGTTTGGCATCGAGAGCAACCTGATCGTGTGCGGGATCCGCAACATCTCGCCCGAGAGCTCGCTGCGCATGGCCGAGCTGGTGATCGCGTACAAGAACCGCGGCGTGGTCGGCTTCGACCTTGCGGGCGCGGAGTACGACTACCCGCCCAAGGACCACCAGGACGCGTTCGCGCTGGTCCGCCAGAACAACATCAACGTGACGATCCACGCCGGCGAGGCCTACGGCCCGGCCTCGATCGCCCAGGCCCTGCACGTCTGCGGCGCCCACCGCATCGGCCATGGCTGTCGATTGCGCGAGGACGGCGACCTGCTGCGCTACGTGGTCGACCATCGCATCCCGCTCGAGTGCTGCCCGTCCTCCAACGTCCAGACCGGCGCGGTCTCCAGCATCGCCGAGCACCCGCTGCGCCTGTATTTTAATCTCGGGGCGCGCGTCACGATCAACACCGATAACCGGATGATCACCGACACGACGGTGTCGCGCGAGCTGCACCACATCCACACCCACCTCGACTTCGACTTCGGCGAGCTGCGGCAGGTGATCTTGAACGGCTTCAAGAGCGCGTTCTTGCCGTATCACGAGAAGCGCCGGTTCATGCGCGCCATCTCGGCGGAGCTCGACGAGTTCGCCCGCCAGATCGATGACCCGGGCATGGATGAGCCGAGCACCGGCTCCGGCAGCGTCGCGCCATGAGGAGGTGGTCGGCGGTGGTCACAGGACCACGAGGTACACGGCGAGGCCGAGGCCGAGGGCGGCGATGAGCGCGGCGGTCGTGTCGAGCGTGCGCAGCGAGGGGCGCGAGCCGATGGCGTCGATGATGCGGGCGTAGGCGCGGGTGCGCTGCCAGCCGACGAGCGCGACGATGCTGCCGGTGATCAGCAGGGCGGCGCCCATGACGGTGGACTGACGGGCGCTGTTGGCCAGCTGGAGGGCATGGGCGTCGTCACGGACGACGATCAGGGTGAGCAGGACCAGGCCGAAGCGGGCGACGACCAGGCCGAAGCCCATCAACGAGATCGAGGTGCGCAGCCAGGCGAGCAGGGTGCGCTCGTTGGCCAGGCGATCGTTCAGGGCGGCAACAGCCATGTCGCGAGCTTGTCACGATCATGTGACGGTGCAAGGCGGTCCGGCGAGTGCTGGCACACCCGGCATGCTCGCGATCGTCGGTGCCAGCGGGACGCCAGCGCGCGGCGCAGGCTCAGTACTTGTTGCGATCGGCGGGCTTGCCCTCGGTGAGGATGGCCTCGTTCTTCTTCTCGAGGAACTGGATGATGTTGTCGGCGACGTCGACCTCGGAGGTCTTCTCGATGCCGCCGAGGCCCGGTGAGGAGTTGACCTCCATGACGACGGGGCCGTGGTTGGAGCGCAGGATGTCGACGCCGGCGATCTTGAGGCCGAGGATCTGGGCCGCGCGCACGGCGGTGCTGCGCTCCTCCGGGGTCAGCTTGATCTTCTCGGCCGTGCCGCCGCGGTGGAGGTTGGAGCGAAACTCGCCGGGGCCGCCCTGGCGCTTCATCGCCGCGATGACGCGGTCGCCGACGACGAAGGCGCGGATGTCCGCGCCCTCGGCCTCCTTGATGAACTCCTGGACGAGGATGTTGACGTCGAGGCCGCGAAACGCCTCGATGACGCTGGTGGCGGCCTGCTTGGTCTCCGCGAGCACGACCCCGATGCCCTGGGTGCCCTCGAGCAGCTTGACCACCAGCGGGGCGCCGCCGACGATGTTGACGAGGCCGTCGATGTCCTTGATCGAGTGGGCGAAGCCGGTGACCGGCAGGCCGATGCCCTTGGCGGCGAGGATCTGCAGGCAGCGCAGCTTGTCGCGCGAGCGGGAGATCGCCTGGGAGCTGTTGGGGCAGAACACGCCCATCATCTCGAACTGACGCACGACGGCGGTCCCGTAGAAGGTGTTCGAGGCGCCGATGCGGGGGATGACGGCGTCGTAGCCCACGAGCTCGCGGCCTTGATAGGCGACGTGCGGGTGGTGCGAGGTGATGTTCATGTAGCAGCGCAGGTAGTCGATGACATGCACCTCGTGGCCGCGGGTGAGCCCGGCCTCCTTGAGGCGAGAGGTCGAGTACAACGAGGCCTTGCGCGAGAGGATGCCGATCTTCATGCGAGTCCCTGCGTGCGAGTCCGGGCGAAGCGGCTGCGCCGACCGCCGCAGCGGTACGAGCAGTCGGGGTCGACGACGAAGCGGCCGCGCAGCGCCTCGCGGCCGAGCAACATGCGAAAGCCGAGCAGGGCCCGGTTGCACAGCGTGAACTCGGCCTCGAAGCGCTGGCTGCCGAGCACGAGCAGGGTGCGGATGACCGGGCGCAGCTCGACGATGCCGTTCGAGCTGCGGACCAGGCGCTCGTCGATGAGCTCGCCCTCGCCGTGCACGGTGGCCTCGTCGTCGCGCTGGTGCGGATGGATGGAGAAGCGCAGCTGGCCGCCGCCGAGGCGCTCGACGGCGAAGGCGTGCAGGGCCGAGGTGCGGGCCCCGGTGTCGATCTTGGCCTTGAGGCGCGAGACGCCGAGCGCCGGCAGCTCCACCCACTCTCGCCAGCCGATCACTGCGACGGCGTCGCTGGCTCCCTGAAGCGTCATGGCCGTCTGGTCTAGCCTGGTCGGGGACGGGCTGCCGCCGGCGACCCTGAGTCGACAGTGCGCCGAAGTCCTCGAGGGGGTCAAGCGAGGGGAATCCCCGCAGCGGGCCCTGACAGCGCACTTGGCGCGTGATGCGAATTCGGCGGGCGCC
>NZ_JACCSO010000626.1 GCF_013812955.1 Nannocystis sp.
GCAGGAAGCTGCGGGCCGGCGCGCCGGTGAAGGCGTCCTCGAAGCCGGCCCGGATCAGCACCGCGGCCAGCGGCATCACCCCCGCGAGCCCCTTGCTGAGGCACAGGAAGTCGGGCGTGACCCCGGCCCAGCTCGAGGCGAACAGGCGACCGGTGCGCCCGAAGCCGACCGCGATCTCGTCGGCGATCACGTCGATCCCGCGCGCCTGCGCCGCCGCGGCGATTCGGCGATAATAGCCGGTGCCGGTCATCGCCATGCGGCCCGCGCACTGCACCAGCGGCTCGATCACCACCGCGGTCAGCTCGTCCGCGTGGCGATCGAGCAGCGCGACCGCGGTCTCGGCCTCGGGTGTATCCGCCCCCAGGTCGCTGTCGGCCAGCTCGAGCCGGTGATCCGGGAAGGCCGGCGCCGGCAGCTCGAGCGCCGCGAACAACAGCGGCGCGAAGGTGTCGCGGTACGGGCCGCTGCCGCACAGCGCCAGCGCCCCGAGGGTCTCGCCGTGATAGCTGTTGTGCAGGGTGGCGAAGCGGCCGCGCCCGGCCGCGCCGGTCTGCCGGCGGCGTTGAAAGCTGAGCTTGAGCGCGACCTCGACGGCCGCCGAGCCGCAATCGGCGTAGAACACTTTGCCCAGGCCCGGGGGCGCCTGGGCGAGCAGCGCGGCCGCGAGTTCGACCGCGGGCGCGTGGGTGAAGCCGGCGAACATCACGTGGTCGAGGCGGCGCGCCTGCTCGGCGATGGCGGCCGCGATCGCCGGGTGGCCGTGGCCGTGGATGCAGGTCCACCACGAGGCGATGGCGTCGAGGATGCGCCCGCCGCCGACCTCGTACAGCCAGCAGCCCTCGGCGCGCTCGACGGCGATCGGGGGCAGGCGATCGAGGTCGGCGAAGTGGGTGGCAGGATGCCAGAGCAGCGCGCGGTCGCGGTCGTGCAGGCTCACCATCGCGGCCGCAGCCTGCTCGGCCCGGGAGGTCCGGTCAAGCCGCGATCTCCCATTGCCAGGTGGCCCCGGGTCGCGCACCCTCAGACATCGCTCGCCTCGGTCCGACGGATTCGGGCCCGTGCGCAGCGTCACGGACGGTTCGCCATGCCTCGCATGCCCAGCATCATCCCCTCGGCCCGCACGTTGCTGTCACTCCTCGCGCTCACCGTGCTGTCTGCCACGGCCGGCTGCGTGCTCTACGGCGGCGAGGACGAACGCACCTGTGCCGAGGTCGTATGTGGCAGCCATGCCAGCTGCGGCGACAACGCCGAGTGTTACTGCGATCCCGGTTATGGGGGTAATCCCTACGACGGCTGTAAGAGCGTGCAACCCGAAGTCGACGCCAAGTGCGACCTCGACTGCGGACAGAACGCATACTGCTCGGAGGGCGCCTGCTTCTGCGAGCTCGACCATGTCGCTGTCTGCGGCCCGAACGCCGGTTGTCTGCCCGAGGCCCGGCTGTGCGACGAGAGCCCGGATTGCCCCGACAGCGCCGACGAGAACGTCACGGTCTGCGAGCCGCCGGTGTTTCAGGACTGGATCATCACCGACGCCTGCGACGACGGCCTCGATGTCGAGTGGCGGCTGTTTGCCCAGGGCCGCGACTGGGCATGGCCCAACATCGACACGGTCTTTGTGACCCGGGGCTTGCTGGTCGACAACTATGTGACCATTCAGTGCTTCCAGGGCGAGACGATCTGCACGGCCCAGGCCTCGGGTTCGCGGACCTGGGGCCTCGCGCTCGACGGCAGCGGCGAGTGCGACGACTGCTGCTTCACCTGCGGCGCCGAGACGTTGTTTGACGCGGGCTACCTGGAATGCTCACAGTAGCCGGTCCGTAGGGCTTGCAATCGCGGGCGTTTGCCGCTACCTCTCTCATCCCGCGGCCCCCGTGGTCCCGCGGTCGGTAGTGGCCCCATGACAGAGATCGCCCAGCTCTTCGAGTCCGCGCTCAGGCAGAACCGAGCCAACCTGCTGCGCAAGGCCGCCATCAATACCGTGGCGAAGATGCCCGCGGCGACGACCCTGCACGAGCTCCTCAGCAGCGAAGCCGGATCCTCGATCCGCGAGCTCACGCTCGTCGAGCTGCGCGAAGCACTGGCCGGCTTCGTGACCGCCTCGACCTCCACCTCGAACGGTACCGCGACCTCCCGCCGAATCCCCGCCAATCCTTCGTCGGCTTCTGCTGCCACCTCGGCTTCGAGCAACGGTACTAGCCCCGGTTTGAGCCCCAGTTCGAGCCCCGGTTCGAGCCCCAATTCCAGCGAGACGCCCGAGAGCCGCGAGGCTCGGCTCTATCGTCAGATCATCGAGGCCTGCGGCACCGAGCCCAAGACCATCGGCCAGCTCGCCAAGGTGGTCGAGGTCGATGTCGTCGAGCTGCGCGGCTACCTCGCGTGGATGAAAAAGATGGGCAAGATCGACAGCAGCGGTCGGGCGCGGGCCACCCGCTACCACCTCCCGCAGGGCTCGTAGCCCCGAGCCCTTGGCGCCGAGCCCGGTGTTTACGCCTTGCTCGAAGGCGTGAGCTGGGAGATCCTGCGCCCGGCGATGGACAGCGACAGCAGCGAGTTTTGCCGGCAGATCGCCGCGCTCAAGCATGACCTCGGCAAGTACGTGGCCTGGATGTCGGCCAACCTCGACGACGCCTGCTGGCGCGGCCCGGTGCGCGACGAGCTGATCGACGCCCTCGGTCGCGACCTGCTGCGCACCCGCACCCCCGCAGAGGGCCCGCCGGAGCCGGCCTGGGCGCTGTGGGACCGCCTCAGCGCCGCGCTCCCGCAGCCGTGGACCGAGCCCGAGCTGCACGAAGTGCACGCCGCGATCGCGGTGCTGCGGGCCGTCGAACCGGCGCTACGGTCCCGCGACGCGGCGGCCCTGGCCGACCAGCGCGACGGCGTGCGTGCGGCCCAGCGCACCGTCCGCGCGGCGCTGCAGCAGCTTCACCGCCGGCTCCTGCAGGCCGAGACATGAGCGCGATGTCCTCGATCCTGATCATCGACGACGAGGACAGTTATCTCGAGCTGTGCAAGCGCTACCTGCCCGAGCACAATTTTTTGCCGCCGGCCCGCAACTATCGCGAGGCCGCCGACATCTTGCGGCGCCTCGGCGACAAGGTCGACCTGGTCCTGCTCGACGTGCACTTCGACATCCCCGAGGCCGACCTGCTGCCGCAGGACAAGGCCGCGCTGCTGGCCAAGGGCGACGCCAACAAGGCGATCGAGCGCCTGCGTCGCAGCCAGGGCCTGCACATCCTGGCGGCGATCCGCGAGCGCTACCCGGACCTCCCGGTGATCGTCATGACCTCGCGCGACGACCTGCCGCTCGAGGCCGACGCCGAGCGCCTGCAGGCCGAGGACTACACCTATCTGCTGGCGGACGACTACCTCGACGCCCGCTCGCTCAAGCTGCAGATCGACGCGATCCTGGCCCGCCGCGAGCGCCCGGTGGTCAGCGACGACGACCCCTTCTACTGGGGCGTGACCGCGGCGATGGCCGGGCTGCGCCGGCGCCTCTCGATCCTCGCCCGCGGTCGCCTGCCGATCATCATCCAGGGCGCGACCGGCTCGGGCAAGAGCCTGGTCGCCCGCGAGTTCATCCACCCGCGCTCGCAGCGGCCCGGCCCCTTCGTCTCGGTCGACCTCTCGACCCTGCCGACGGATCTGATGGCCGCCCACCTGTTCGGCGTGATCAAGGGCGCCTACACCGGCGCGACCAGCTCGCGCGACGGCGTGCTGACGCGGGCGCACGGCGGCACCCTGTTCCTCGACGAGATCGGCAACCTCTCGCTCGAGCTGCAGAAGTCGTTGCTGCTGGTGCTGCAAGAGGGCGTCTTTCGTCCGGTCGGCTCGGTCAAGGAGATCACGAC
This sequence comes from Nannocystis sp., assembly GCF_013812955.1. Classification (GTDB taxonomy): domain Bacteria; phylum Myxococcota_A; class Polyangia; order Nannocystales; family Nannocystaceae; genus Nannocystis. The sequence continues at coordinate 3,849 of NZ_JACCSO010000626.1, forward strand.
CGACATCAAGATCATCGTCGCCACCAATGAGAACCTCGCCGCGCTGGTCCGCATCGGTCGCTTCCGCGAGGACCTGTTCATGCGCCTCAATCCCGCCACCGCGGTGACCCTGCCGAGCCTGCGCGAGCGGCGAGACGACTTCGAGGAGTTGCTGGCCTGGTTCATGCGTCAGGCGGTCGCCGAGGCCTACAACCGCGACTTGCTGGCCCAGTACGCCGAGCAGCGCGGCATGACGGCGACCCTGCCGATCAGCGTCGGCCGCGGCGTGCCTCCGCGCGGCGACGCCCGCCGCATCCACTTCCTGCTCCACCCGAGCAGCTTCAAGCTGCTGCACGACTTCGAGTGGCCCGGCAACTTCCGCCAGTTCGCGATGACGCTGTCGAACCTCGTGACCTTCACGCTGGTCGAGCTGGTCGAGCGAGCCGAGCGCATCGAGCCCGAGGCCTCGAGCGAGGGTCGCCCCGACGTCATCCCGATCCCGCCGAAGATCGTCAGTGACCTGCTGCGGCCGATGACCCCGCCCGAGGACGATATCGACGCGCTGCTCCCGTCCGGCCCCCGCCACGTCCAGATCGAGGTGCTCGCCGCCGACTCGCTCAACGCCGTGTCCTGCGCGGTCGAGCGCCAGTACCTCGAGCAGCTCTACGAGCGCTGCAGCGGCGAGCTCGGGCGCATGGGCGAACTGCTGCTCGGCGACGAGGGCGCCGGGCGCAAGGTCCAGCTGCGCATGAATCAGCTCGGCATCAAGCTGCGCCGGCTCAAGCGCAAGGCCGGGGGCTGAGACATGCGCCCCGGGCGTTGGCGACGGGTGCGGATCGACATGTCCTTGCGGGCAGGCGGATGGCTGGGCGCGGCGACGCTCGCGGCCGCGCTCGCCGGCACTGCGC
>NZ_JACCSO010000636.1 GCF_013812955.1 Nannocystis sp.
GGACGCGACCGGGGCCGCCGGCGCGGGCGAGGCTGTCGAACGGGTCGCGGGCTCGGACGTGGAGCAGGCGATCAGCAGGAGGCTGGCGATCGAGGACAGGAGCTGGTTCGTTCCGGGCACGCACCCGGTAGTGGCATACGGCCGCGGCGCTGACAAGGCGGTCAGGCGCCGAGGCCCCCAAACCCTGGGGGACCTCGGCGATCCTGTCACTTGTACGGCTTCGGCGCCTTGGGGGTTTGAGTGTCCGAGAACGTCTTCAGGTACGCGACGATCGCGGCCTCTTCCTCGACGGTCAAACCGAGGTCGCCGAGCAGGAACGGCTTGGGGATGAAGTTGTCGTGCTCCGGCATGGGCCAGCAGTTCGCGGCCAGCGCCTGCTTTTCGGTGACATCCTTATCGCATTGCGTCACGCCGAATTGCTCGGCGGTCGCTCCGCCGATGGCCGACGTGTTGTAGAAGTGAACGAGCGACTCCAGGCTCTTGAACCATCCGTCGTGGGTGTAGGCTTTGACGAAGCTCTTGACCGGCCGCTTGTCGACGTTGCGCAGGGTCGGGGTCTTCTGCAGCCCGCGATTGCCTTCGAGCCCCGTGTGTCCCTCCAGACCGAGGTTCAGATCCGGGTAACCAGGGATCTCGGGATTGGCGGGCGTGCCGATGTTGTGGTAGGCGTCGTCGGAGTAGAGCTGAAACTGCTCGGTGCCATCATCACCGGGGCTGTCAGTGTGGCAGACCGCGCAGTTGGCCCGGCCGTAGAACAGATCGTGACCGAGTTTCTCCTGGTCCGTCAGTCCATCGAGCGTCCCGTCCTTGGCGAGCACGAGGTCGCGCTTCGAGCTGAACGAGTTGACCTCCTTCGAATCTTGCCAGGCCGCGAGCGCCATCGCGATCCTCTCGAAGCTGATCTCATAGGCCTTGAAGCCCTTGCTGCCGTAGAGCTGGTCGCTACAGTCGATCGCCTCACCCCCCCACGCGATCGTGAACAGCTCGGCGTACTTGGCCGACGCGACGTGCTTGCAGACCTGCTGGATCTCGATGTTCTGCTCGACCTTGTTGGGGAAGGGGTTCAACGCCTGATCCGTGACCGGCCCCAGGTACTTCTCATAGACGAGCTTCAGGCCCTCGACGTTGTCGAAGACCTCATCACCGACATGCGCCGTGGCCCCGGGAAATGCCGGCGAGGCGTTGCCCTCGGCGCGGCCGTTCCAGAAATTCCCGCCGCAGAAGAACTGGAAGGGGGGAGCACCACATGTCCGGAAGTTCCCAGTTTTGCTCGCATAGGCGTTGGTCGGCGGCTTCACCGAGCCCGCCGTGTGGGGATCTGCGCCGGTCGCCGCCACCTGGTGCAGGTTGATATTGCTGTTGCCGAAGGTCCAACCGGCGGCCGGGTCATGGCAGGAGACGCAGGCCATCCGCTTCGGAACGGAGATCTTATCGAAGAAAATGTGCTTGCCCAGCTCCTCCAACTTCTGGGTCGACTGCGCGAGGTCCCGCCCGATCGGCGCGCCCTCTTCTCGATCCACATCGGACTCGAGATGTTCGCATTGCATGGAGCTGGAGAGTGAAACTGACAATAGTGTTCCGGTCAGGAACACGTGAATATGCGTGGACATCGTGGGATCTACCTCCGAGCATTCTTTGGGCCTGAGCCGCTGTGTCCCGAGGATGGGAGGGTTCGCGCCGCGGTCAAGCGGGGTGAGTATCGTGCGCACCTCCTGCTCCCGCTCCCGGCCAGCCCCGACGGCCCCGAACATCATTCGCCCGCCCGATGGGTCGACCGGCGCAGATAGCAGGGATAGCGCTCTGCTTCGGGTTGTGCGGGCAGTCCGCCCGGAGCATGGTGGCGCTCGTGCAGCCAGCCCCAAGGACAACGATGGGCCGCGGGTGGATCGGGCGGCCCCGACGCCCGGCGAGTTCCCTGGCGTCGGCCGGCCGTCAGAGCTTCCAGAACTTGCGGTGACGCGGTCCCACCTGCGACCATGCCCGAGGTGGCACGCTATGCTCGCCGTCACCGCGGCGAGCGCGACCGTCAATCGGGCGCGACCTCGTCGGCGAGCTCGCAGTCGCGGAGGAACGCGGCCGCGAGCCCGGCGTTGAACGTGGCGTCGTCGATCACGAGCGAGCCCTCCTCGAGGGAGTGAAGCGACAGCGGGTCGAGGTTCTGCGAGCCGACGACCGCGATCGTTTCGTCGACCACCATCGTCTTCGCGTGCATCATCGTCGGCCGGTACTCCCACACGCGGACCCCGTGGCGGGTCAGCTCGTCGTAATCGAACTGCTGCGAGCCGAACGCGGTCTTCGAGTCGCTCTTGACGCCGGCGGTCAGCAAGCGGACATCGACCCCGGCGTCGGCCTTGCGCTTCAGCACCTCGAGCATCGGCTCCGGCGGCACGAAGTACGCGATCGACAGCCAGATCCGCTGTTTGCCGGCGGCGAGCAGCAGGTGCGTCATTCGCTCGGCGCGCGAGACGACCGGCGACGCCGTGCTGGTCACGAACGCCGCGCTCGCCGGGCCGACCGGCGCCGCGGGTGGAAACGTGTGCATCGGCAACAGCCCGCCGCCGGCCTCCTGCCAGTTCTCGGCGAACGCCTGCTGCGCCTGCGCGACGGCGGGGCCGCGGAAGCGGACATGGGTGTCGCGCCACTCGTCCTCCCTGGTCCCGTCGCCGAGCCAGTTGTCGCCGATCCCGAAGCCGCCGGTGATCGCCGTCTTGCCGTCGGCGACGACCAGCTTGCGGTGGTTGCGGGCGATCGCCTCGCTCCCGGGCAGCGGCCGGAACACCCGCACCTCGCAGCCGGCGCGGGTCAGCGGCTCGCGCAATTCGTCGTCGAAGCTGCTGCTGCCGAATGCGTCGACGAGGATCCGGCACTCGACCGCGGGGTCGCGAGCGGCGAGCGCCTCGGCGATCCGATCCGAGGCGCGCCCCGGCGTCCAGATGTACGCGAGCACGTGAATGCTCGTGCGCGCGCCGGCGATCTCCTCGACGATCGCGTCGAACACCGCGCCGTTGTCGATCCGCTCGAGCGTGTGGCCCGGCTGCATCATTACGCCGAGGCTCTGATACATCGCCGCGGCGAACGAGACCTCCGTCGGCCACGGCGTCGTGTCGAGATGGAAGTCGGGCTGCTGCTCCGACGAGCAGCCCGCCGCGACGCCGGCGAGCAGCATGACCGCGAACGCAGCGGCGCCGGACCGGGCATGTGCGCGACGGGACGGGCGGGACGGTGTTCGGGCCATGTCCCAAGGTTGCGGCCGCTGGCGCCGCGCCGCAGCCGCCCCCGCGCTCGTGGCCGCCCTGCCGCACAGGAGCGAGGGCGGCGCCCACGGGTTGCCGACACCGCGCGACATCCGCTCGCCGCGAACGCTCGAGGTGGACGGCCCGGTCTCCTCAGCCGCCGGGTTCACACACGAAGCGGGTCAACTGGCCGATCTCGACCCGGACCTTGCGCGGCTCCCACGACCCGGCCACCGCCGGGTTCCAGATCTTCACGGTATATTCGCCGGGGTTCAGGGACTGCTCCGTGACGCCGCCCGGCATGCAGGACATGCCGCCGAAATCGCAGCGGTGACGGCACTCGAGCCGCAGCACCCCGGTGCTGTCCGCCAGCCCCCGCGCCAGGACGAAGTTAGCGATCGCGGCCACGACGAACGCCCCCACGCCGAGGCCCAACCACATGAGCAGCGGCCGCTTCAGCGATCCAGCGAAAGACGACGACGACGGCTTCGCGGCCTTCACATATCGGCCCCGGTTCCGGATCGCCGCGCGGACCTCGTAGATCGCGAACACGAGCAGCAACGGGGCGAAGAGCCACGCCCAGTAGGTCGGCGGGGTCACCCGCTCCAGGGTCTCGCGCTGGCCGGCCAGCAGCTGCTCGAGCTCGCGCTTCAGCGCCTCGGCCCCGTCCTGGGTCGTCGAGTGCAGCCGGATCGGTGTGCCCTGGAGGTCGATCACGGAGACCCGCCAGACCCCGCGCTGCTTGCCGCTGCCCTCGTAAATCTCGACCACCTCGAGGCCCGCCAGCGAATGCTCGGTGCGCGAGCTCGGGTAGGTCTTGACGATCACACAGGCGGCGGGCGTGCACGTCAGTCGGGTCTCTCGCAGCCCCATCACGACGGAGACCGCCGCGAGCAGCAGGGCGACCACGGCGACCAGGGCGGCGCTCATCGGCGACTGCGGTCCGCGGGACGAATTTACCATTCGGCCAGGTTACACCGCTGGGGCGCCGTCGGGGCCCCTGCGTCGCGGTCCGTGGGGCCTGTCATGCCTCCTCATGCCTCCTCACGCTTCCTCATGCTTCCTCATGCTCCCTCATGGCGCGAGCTTGCCCGTCACCAGGTCGAAGGGCAGCGGCCGCAGCTCCTTCGGGGTCGCGCACACCAGCTCGGGGCGTGAACCTTTGATCGCCTTGCCGATCGTCTGCGTCAGGGCCCGTCCGAGCGCGACGCTCGGTACCGCGGCGCCGACCAGGCGCTGGCCCGAGACCTCGACCTCCGAGAACTTCGCCGCGGCGAACTCCTGCTTGCCCTTGAGCGCCTTCCCGACGGTCGGATACTTGAAGTCGGAGCGGGTAAAAACGCTCGACCGGATAAGGATCGCGTACGGCGTCGCGCAGTCCTCGCGGGCCGCCGGTGGCCACGCGTACATGCCCTTCTCCGACTTGTAACTCGGGCTCTGCGCGCAGCGCTGCGGCTCGCGCGGCGGGGCGTTGCGTAGCAGGGCCCGACGCGGCTCCTTCTTGAGCCAGCCCGGAGCCTTCTCGGTATACGACGCGGTCACCCACACGTCCCGGCCCGCGCTCTTGACCCCGAGGGCCGCATACTTCGCGTCGGTCGAGAACACGGGCGCCGGCAGCTCCACGCGCGCGAACTCCTGGCCGTCGGGGCGCATCCACAGGGCCCCGTCGACCTGCGTCACCCAGGCGACCGCCTCGCGCAGTCCGCCGACCTGCTTCACGGGACCTGTCGGAAAGGCCAGCTTCTCCCAGGCCCCGCCCGCGGCGCTGCGCTGCAGCTGCTGGCCGGCCACCAGCCACAGCGCGCCGTCGCGGTCGACGTCCATCCCGCCGAACTTCCCCTTCGTGGGCGCGAGCGGCTTCCAGGCCGCGCCGTCGAACACGAGCACGGTCGCCGGGTTCTCGTCATATTCGCCGAGAATGGCCGCGTAGACCTGCGTGGGCGCCGTGGCGACCACCGGCCCGGGCTCGCGCACGCGCGCCTGCTCCGGCGTCAACGCCAGTTGGTGCGTCTTCGTGCCGTCCTTCTCCGACCAGTGGATCGCATAGTAGGCCCCGCCCTCCTCGGCCTCCTTCTTGTGACAGAAGCGACCGACCGCGACGATCTCCCCGCCCGGGAGCACCGTCATCGCGTAGCTCGGGGCGCAGCCGTGGGGCGGCGAGCGCAGCTCGGGGAACTTCGGCGCCTTGCCCGGCCCGCGGATCACCGCCAGCTTCATGCCGCGGTGCTTGCAGTCGTCGTCGTCGCGACAGGACATACGCGCCAGCCAGTTGCCGTCGGTCCACCGATACAAGCGCTCGGCGCCCCACTCGCGCGCCTCCTCGTCGTGCGTCGCCAGCGGCCACCACCCCTCCGCCTTGCGCTTCAGGTAACGCGACCCCTCCCACATGCGGCCGTCGGTCTGCCAGTAGCGCACGTACAGCTTGTCCGGCCACTCGCCCTCGACGGCCTCGATGTCGCCGATCTCCACATAGTAGGGATCGCCGCTGAACTTCGTCGGGTCGATCGACAGATCCTCGGTCGCGCCGTCCGGCAAGACGCGGGCGATGTGGTGACCGACCTTGCTGTGGATGAACGCTTCGCTGCCGACCAGCGAGACGTCGAGGGACGGGCAGTCGCCCTCGATCACCGGCGTGAAGCTCAGTGACACCGGCTCGGGCACGACCGCCACGACCGGCGCCAGGGCAGCCGCGGGCGAAGCCAGGGCGGCCGCGGGCGAAGCGGGTGGCTGCTTCACCTCGGGCCGCGAGGGCTCGGTGGCGGTGCACGCGGCGAACGCCGCAAAAAGACCCATCGTAGTCACTGTCTCGATCTTCATCGCATCCTCTTCTCGCCCGGCAACATGCCCTCGGCGATCGTCACGCTGTCCCACACCTTCGCCGCCGCGCCCTCGCGGGCCCCGAACGCGACCCGCTCATACTGCACGCGCCAGCGGATCGCCCGGCCCGCGGCCGCTTCGCCGAGCTCGAGCACGACCTCGACCGGCGACGTCCCCTGCGCCCCGACCCGATCGTCGGCGATCTGCACCCGTGCCCCGCTCCGGTCCGCGAAGCGCCGGCCGAGCACCCGCGCGTCCCGGGCGAGCACCTGCCAGTCCGCGTCCGCGACCTCGGCCTCGACCACGAGCCGGCGAAACAGGTCGCCGGTCGGCACCGCGTGCCCGACCCAACCTGGCTTCAAGACCAGGTGCGCGGACGACCCCCGCCGCTGCGCGCTCACCGATATCGACCGCCGCAGCAGCTCCGGGTCGCGCGAGGCGGCGAAGCGATGATCGCGGCCCCCGTCGGCCCGGCGCGGCATGTGACAGTCGGCGCAGCTGGTCTGCGCGTGGCCCGAGCTCGCGTGCTCGCGCAGCGTGCCCTGCATCGCCGCCTCGGGCCGCCCCGGGAATCCAAACTCGTGACAGCCGCCGCACGCCGCCGCCC
>NZ_JACCSO010000655.1 GCF_013812955.1 Nannocystis sp.
TCGCGCTCGCCGAGGCCGACGGCGCGCTGGCCCGCGGCGAGTATGCGCGCGCCCGCGAGCTCGCCGCGAGCATCGCTCGCACCTATCCCAAAGGACAGCTGGCGCTCGAGCGCGAGGCGATCGCTATCGCGGCCCGCTGCGGCCTGCGGGAGCCCGGCGCCGGCCCGGCGGCGCTCGAGTTCCTGCGCGCGCACGCCGACGCGGCGGTGGCCACCAAGGTGCGGGCGCGCTGCCCTGAACAATAATTCGTCGGACCGGTGACGGAAGACGACCCGAGCCTGGACAAGGGGGCATGTATTTTCTGGACCGCTCGCTCCGCCACCCCCTCGCCCTCCTGCTGCTCGCCTGCACGGCCTGCGTCCCGGGCTCACTCAAGCTCGGTGAGGACACCGACGACGCCGCGAGCGGCAGTGCTTCGGACACCGGCGAGCCGACCACCGGCGAGCCCGCGCCCGAGGGCGTGCTCGAGTGGACCCGCACGTTCAACGACATCAGCGGCTTCGACATGGCGGTCGCGGGCGACGGATCGATCGTCGTCGGCGGCATGAGCGGCTACACCTTCAATGGCGGCGACGGAGGCATGTACGCCAACCTCTGGGTCGGCAAGTTCGACGCCGCCGGCACGCCGCTGTGGCAGGTCGAGACCCCGATCGGCGCGGAGGAGTCTCGCAGCACGATCGCCGTCGCCGTCGGCCCCGACGGCGTCGTCCACGTGCTCGACGTCGACTACTCGGTGCAGGCGGGCGGCGGTAATGCGATCCGCCGGTTCGCCGCCGACGGCGAGGCGCTCGGCTCGACGAGCCTGCCCCTGCGTCCGACGGTGATCGCCGCGATCGCCGGTGGCACGATCGTCGGCGGCGCCGAGATCACCGACGACGCGGCGAGCAGCTGGCTGGCCCGGCTCGACAACGAGGGCGGGGTGGTGTGGGAGCAGAACCTGGGCGCGCCGTCGCTGCTCGGGTCGAACGTGCACGCGGTCGCCGTCGACGGCGATGATGTCATCGTCGCCGGCGCCCGCGGCGTCGACCAGGGCGACTCGAAGTCGCAGGCCTGGCTGGCGCGCATCGCCGTCGCCGACGGCGCGACGGTATGGGAGCGGACGATCGAGGACGAGGTCGAGACCGACATCGTGTACGACCTCGGGCTCGCCGGCGACGGCACGATCCTCGCGCGCGTGCGCGGCGACCAGGACTTCGTGCGCGCGTTCAGCCCCGCGGGCGACGAGCTGTGGAATCAACTGCTGACCGAGGTGCGCGGGGCGAACATCGCCGTCGCCAGCGACGGCTCATTCGCCATGACCGCCGGGCTGTACCTGCCGGCCGACGACCCCAACAGCTGCGTCGCCGGCGACGGCACCTGCCCGATCGCCATGCAGGTCGTCCGCCACGACGCCGACCGCTCGCTGCGCTGGTCGTCGACCCACGACGAGTGCCCCAGCGGCAACATCGCCGCCATCACGCCGGACGACCGCGTGCTGGTGCTCGCCGGCTGCAGCAAGGACGGCCTCAGCGACGCGGTGATGGGCCTGATGATGTTCGCCCCCTGAGGTGCTGCGCCGCCGGGGCCGGTCTGGTCGGGCCCGCCGCGTCGTGCTCACGGCAGAGGTGGGCCCTGCGCTGGAGATCGCGGAGCCGTGCGCGCTCATGCCGAACGGCGACGTGCGCTGCTGGGATCACCGCGGCATCGTCCGCTCCGAGGGCAATCCGGAGCCGATCGTCCAGCTGCGCGGAGCCTGGGGCCTGTGGTGCGGGCGCGACGGCATCGAGAGAATCTTCGGTGAAGGCCGGCACCTCGTTCATCCCATGACCAGGCCCGCGTCATCCGCGTCATCCGCGTCGCCGCGGTCTTCCGCTCGGCGCGGAGGTCGAGATCACCCAACCGTAGCGAGGCGAGTGCTCTCGATCGCGCGCTTGGTCAGGGTGACAGCGCGCCGCAGATGGCGTAGAACGAGCCCGTGGGCTGGGCGACGCACTACATCGAAAAGCTGCGCAACGGAGAGACGGTCCAGTTTCGGCCCCGCGGCGATTCGATGCGGGGCAGGATCGAATCGGGGCAGCTCTGCACGGTCGAGCCGGTCGCCGAAGACCGACCGATCTGCGTCGGGGACATCGTCCTGTGCAAAGTCGGCGGCTCGGAATATCTCCACATCGTGAAGGCGACGCAGGGCGACCGCTTTCAGATCGGCAACAATCGTGGGCGCATCAACGGCTGGATCGGGCCAAACGGCATCTTCGGGGTCTTGATCAAGGTCGAGCCCTGAGCGAGAACGCGAACCCCTTGACCCGTCAGGGCCGCAGTCGGGCGACGTAGATATCCTCGCCGTCGTCGCCGGCGTCCAGCGTGAAGGCCCCGCCAGCGAAATTGAGCGGGAACGGGGCGATGTAGAGGACCAGATAGGCCAGCAGCCAGCGCTGAGCGACGGTCGGGAGCGGGAGCGACGAGGTGACAGCGGCGGACGGCGACTCGGTCATCGCGGAGGACGACGACTGTACGCTGCGTTGGTTCCGGCATCGTAGCAGCCGCCGCTGGCGTCGGCGCCGGTGTCGTCCGGCTCCACCGGTCGCTCCTCCGCCGGGATCCGACGCTCGCGGGCCAGCGTGATCACGGTCTCCCGTGTGATCGCGGCCGCGCTTCCCACTCGTGCCCGTCGTGGCACCGCCAACGCAGCTTCGTCAAGCGATTCACATAGAACTCAGACAGGCAGGTGCCACCGCGGGCGGCGGCGACGTCCTGCACGTGGTCGCCAGCCACGGGCAGCTCGCATGCCCATGCGCACACGACCGACGAGCCGAGCAGCGCGAGGGCCAGGGGCAGGGCTTCCGGCGAATACGGGCGATCATGCGGGTCATGGTGGCACGGATGCGCGGTCTCATCCTCTCCGCCGTTCGCCCCCTTCGAGAGGTGCCGGCGTCTGCAGACCCCTGCTACGCCGCGGATTTGCCTTCCTGCCGGGCCCTCGCGTTATCATCGGCGTTTGCAGCTGCAGAGAACACCGCTCCCGCTGATCGATGGTCGGTTCCGGCTGCTCAAGCTCCTGGCGGTGGGCGGCATGGGCGAGCTGTACCTGGCGACCGCCCGCGACCTCGAGATCGAGGGCCTCGAGCAGCTCGTGGTCATGAAGCGGATCCTCCCGGCCTACGCGACCGACCGCGACGTCGTGACGATGTTCATGACCGAGGCCCACATCGCCGCCCGCCTTGACCACCCGAACGTCGTCCAGGTCTACGACCTGGGCCGCGCCGGCGGCAGCCTGTACTTCACGATGGAGTACTTGCACGGCGCCGACCTCGGGTGCCTGTTCGACGCGGCGAGGGCCCAGGGCGCGAGGGCCTATCAGGGCGGGTTCCCGCTCGGCCACACGATCACGATCATGCTCGGCGTGTGCGAGGGCCTGCACTTCGCCCACGAGATGTGCCGCGTCGACGGCCGCCCGATGGGCATCGTCCACCGCGATGTCTCGCCCGGCAACGTGTTCATCACCCACAGCGGCGAGGTCAAGCTGGTCGACTTCGGCATCGCCAAGGTGCTGTCCTCGACGCGGACGACCCGGACCGGGATGCTCAAGGGCAAGCTCGGGTACATGTCACCCGAGCAGGTCCGCGGCGCCCCGCTCGACCGCCGCAGCGACGTATTCTCGATCGGCATCCTGCTATACGAGATGGTCACGCTGACCCATCTTTTCGACGACGACAACGAACTCGCGCTGATGGAGAAGATCGCCGCCGGCGACGTCCCACGGCCGTCGACCCGCCGCGCCGGCATCGCACCCGAGCTCGAGCGCATCATCCTCAAGGCCCTCGCGGCCGACCGCGAGGACCGCTACCCGACCGCGATCGCGCTGGCCCAGGACCTGGCCGAATTCGCCAGGACCCACAATGTCCGCCTGTCGTTCGTCGCCCTCAAGCAGCCCCTCAAGCGCCTCATCGGCGAGTCCGAGTACCCGTGGTACCTCGACGACGAGGCCCCCGACGAGGCCGTCGCCGTCCGCACATGGTTCGCCTCGGCCCGCCCGGACGACATCGTCGAGGACCTCGACCTCGAGATCAGCCTCAGCGACATGCTCGTTGACGAGGACGATGAACCATCGCCGGACGCCCACGCAGACGAAGCTTACGAGCCCGAGCCCGAGCAGCACACCGTCATCTACCGCCAGCCGGTCGCTGCGCCCCTCCCCCCGGTGAAGCGGCCGCGCGCGGCGTTCACCCAGCAGCGGCTCGCAATCGTCGGCGCCCTCGCGCTCGCGGCGATCATCCTGCTGTGGCGCTGCCTCGCCAGCAGCGAACCACCGCCGCCGCCGCCCCCCCAGCCGACCCCGACCCCGCTCGAGGAGGCCCCGTCCACGCCACCGCCGCACCCGCCGCACCCTCCGCACCCCGTGATCGTCGACGCCCCCACTCCGGACCCGCCGCCGCTCGATCCGCCGAAGCCCACCAAGCCCCGCAAGACCAGGAAGAAGCCCGCCAAGTCGACCCCGAGGAATGCCCACTGACGGCACCTGCCCGGGCCCAATCACGGCAGCACGGCGTCCTCGTCATGGTTGCGTATGCAGGGCCAGTCTATAGATGTCATCACCATAGTCTTCGAGTTCCAACGCTTTTTTTTCATCTGCAGGGCGCCGATCCAGACCGCCAGATCTTCTCCGGGCAAACCCGCCGCCAATTCATATCTCGTTCCCCGTTCCTGAACCAGGGCTTCGCGGGCGAGCCCGGGCCCAACCATGGGGCCGGCGACGCCACGGTCGTGGGGGTCGATAACCTCGACGTCACGGTCCCGGCCGCGCTGCACGGCCAGCGACGCCCAGCACATGCGCGACCGCGGGCAGCCCGAGGAGCACCTGAGAGCCGACCGATCCGGGTCCGGCCATGTTGGACCGAGCAGCACGGTACCAGCCCGGGTCCCGGCGAGTATGGCGGACCGAGGTCATGGGCAGGCGCTCGAGCTGGTTGCGGATCTTCAACCCGGGGCAGAGCGGGGTGATCTATTCACATGGCGTCGGCCGCTATCATGACGACGCTGCCAGGAGGCTCCACGGCGATGAACTTCAGCGAACTTCTCGACACCATCATTGTCGCGGCGATCATCGGCGCCATGTGGCTCCTGAGTAACTGGTCCGAGCGCCGGCCTCGGCGCCCGGGAGGCGGCGGATACCAGAGCGTTGGGTATGACGGCGGCGGCGGCGGACACGATGGCGGCGGTGATGGCGGCGATTGCGGCGGAGGTGACGGTGGCGGCGATTGCGGCGGTGGCGGCGGCGAATGAGGCTCTCAGCGGATCGACGGGACGACGGCGGCAGATAAACGCGAGGTTGACGCACACCGCTGAGGCACACCCGGCCCCTCGCTCGTACGGGTTGTACGTCGGGGACGACCCCTGTCGTCCTCGACGCGCAGATCGACGTAGCCGCCGCGGGCAACGGCTTCCCGTCACATCTCACTCGGGCTCGGGCACGCAGACCAGCGCCAGCGGCGTCTTGTTGTTGTCCTCCTTACACTCGTTGAGCTGGCCCATCATCTTGTCGTCCTCGTCGACGACCGCATAGATCTCGCTCGGCTCCTGTTCGGTGTTGAACAGGAACTTGACCTGCTCGCTGCCCCCGGCCGGCAGCGGCCCGACCGTCTGCACCGTACCCAGGTAGCCGAGCGTCTTCTCGTAGAACGAGACATTGACGCCCGGGCCCACGCCGAGGCAGCCAGCGTTGCCGACCGTGACCGTCATCTCGAGCGACGGGCAGGTCGCATACAACACGCCGAGGTCCGAGACCTTGAGGTCCGGGGCGCAGAACACGTCGTCGCCCTCGCCCTGCGCGTTGCGCCGGTAGCTGTTGTACGGCTCGTCGGCCGGCGTCGCCCAGCTCGCCGACTCGGTCAGCGGGATCTCACCGACGAGACCGACATTGGTGATAAGGTGCGTGTGGTCGCCTAGGGGCCCCTACGAGCCCGAATTCGGGGGTTTGTCTCGAGACAGACTCGGATCGCGACAAAATCGGGACAGAATCGGGCCGAACCCGGGGATCTCGCCGCCGCGCATGGGCCCGTGCGAGGGCTCGTACGGGGGGCACCGTCGACAGCCACGGGGCCGGATCCGGTCGACTTCGACCCCTGTCTCGGTGCCCGGCGGCCCTGTCCCCGGGGCCAGGTTGAGTGACCTCGCGCCCTGCCACAGCTTCGGGCCCGACCTGTTCGGGCCTGGCCTCCGGGCCAGGTCGCATGATCCCGCTATCGGTCACCGCTTCACGCCGCATGGCCCGCGGGGCTACGTCGCGCTTCGGGTCCGGCGCAGGCGCGGCGTAGTTGTCGGGGCGCATGAAGATCGTCGCGGGCCCGGGCACAGCTCCGTGACCGCGAAGGTCTTTCCGTCGTGGGCCCCGAAGTGCAGGATCCGCGGGATGTTCGGGTGGCGCAGCGCGGACAGTACCTTGGCCGCGCGGCGGAAGTCCCGGTCTCCGCTGCGGCGGTCATGGCGACGCCGACAAGGCCGCAAGAAACCGTCACAACAACGAAGCTGTAGTGGGGCGGAGCATGCTCAATCACAACCACACAAGCTTCTCGATCCCCAACCGCTTCGCTGCGTCCGCCACAAGACGGCGCGTGTCATCCTCCGTAAACCTTCCAACAGCAGAGGAAAGAACAGCGCCATAAGGACGTGCATTTTTAGCCTCAAAAGCCCTTTCATGGAGCGACATCAAGATGGCTTTCCAATCACTTGCCTTACCCCATGCGATTACCCTTCCGTCTGACAGAAGGCGTCCATGGGGGCGTTCATAGTCGGCGACCACAGTTACGGACTGCTCGGCAGTGCTCGACAGAAGCCCGAGAACCCTCATCACCTTGCTCGAATCAGCAAGTCGGGACATCCCGTAGCCCTTCATCACTGTATCCTTGATGTACACGCGCACCTGGCTCTGGCCCATGTAGTGGCCAAGCTTTCCGCCAACTTCAGGATCGCGTGTCCATGCCTCGTAATGCGCAGACTTTTCTACCCAGGTTAGCCTCACCCAGTCCACTTTATCAGCGACCGCCCAAAGCTTCTGCCTCATCCCAAAGCGCACATCTTCTGGGATTCTCATTGCACATTTCCGGGCGCGATAGGCTCTGGATAGTCAAATTTCGGGAGTTCTAGCTCAGGATCCCCTTCGCGAAGCGCCAAGGATGCTTGGTCAAGCATCCATTCGCGCATGTACGAACCGGCGGACGCATCGCGGAACTCGATCAACCGGCGGCCAAGTCCGAGCCGCTCCAAGGGACCTCCTTTTGTGGCCTTGTCTAACTCTACAACTTCTGCGACTCGGCGGATGTCGGTAACGAAGTCAAGCACGATGACCTTATCTTTACTGGGAGTGACACGCAATCCCCGCCCGAGCTGCTGGACAAAGATCCTTCGACTGTGGGTCGCTCTCAAGAAAATGACCAGATCTACATCTGGTACGTCAACGCCCTCGTTAAACAAGTCGACGCTTGTGAGCAGGTCCATCTCACCGGCCCGAAATCGGGCCATCAACAGCTCCCGTTCACGCGGTTCCATATCTCCCGAAACCGCCTCAGCTCTAAAATCGTAACTCCGTAGCATTGCGGCGAATTCAATGGCGTGCACAACTGAGGGACAAAAGACAATCCCCGCCTTACGCCCCTCGCCCGCAAAGACCTCCTTGATTTTTCGTACAGCCTGCTCGTCACGAACCGGAATGATTAACCGTTTATTGAGCTGGGAGAGTGAATACTTGTGGCGTGAAAGCCCCTGGACCATGGACCAGTCGATGTTGTCCGCGCAGAGTCGATAGTCAACGTCCGCAAGAAACCCACGTCTAAGCCCCTCAGCAATGCCATACTGGATAACCGGCGCCCCGAGGGTCCGATCAATATCAAAGCCGTCGCCTCGCCATGGAGTAGCTGTTGCGCCCGCCAGCATCCTCGGCTTCAAAACGTCGACTACCCGTTGGAACATCGAAGCCCCAATATGATGCGCCTCGTCAACCACAACAAGCCCCACCGGCGGCAACTCGGACACGCTGGCTCCGATGCTCTGCACAGTGGCGAAGATAATTCCATCCCACAGTCTGGGTCGCTCGGTGCCTGTAAGTTGCTCCGTTCGGACCCACTTCGGCAACTGCGGCCAAAAACTTCGGTGTAACTGCTCTACGAGGTCGCGTGTATGGGCCAGCACCAGCGCTCGTCCATGCTCAACGAGATTGTCGCGGAACAGGTCGGCTACGACTTCCGCCATGACGACGGTCTTGCCTAGTCCAGTAGCAAGCACTACCTGCGCGCGCCCCACGTCCGTAAGGGCCTCGCGCATCAGTCTGACCGCCTCTTGTTGGTAGTCGCGCAACCCACGTCGCTGATTGGAGTACTCTGGGGCCTCCGCCATCAGCGCGAGCAAAACCTCGGGTGTTGCGACCTCTACTTGGAGGCCCAAGCGGGCGAAGCGCTGGACTTCTTCGTAAAAGCCCGGACCCGGAACACGGGATACCGCAACGATCATTCGATGCGCACCGTAATACCTGGCCGCCTCCACTACCTCAGTCACGGCCTTCGGCGTCGGCGGGCTCGTTGTGGTGTGCTTGCACTGGAAAACCCACAACTGGCCGCCTTTTACACCTAGAACGTCCGCTCCGCGATCACCAGCACCGCCAACAAGGCGAACGTCATCGAAGCCGTTGGCGACCATTAGCCGAGCTGTGTCGCGCTCGAAAGCCTGCCATGGTCCGAGCAACAAACGGTCGCGATCGAAAAAGCCAGGGTCAAGCATCGTCATCACCGGATCCACGGCTCACCGGCTCAAGAAGGTCAACCGCCAAGGCAGAGCGAAGCACCCGCTCGCGGGAGGCAAGTGTAATATCCGAGGGCTCTTGCTCAGCGAGCCACTGGGCGTCACGCAGCAATGCCTCGTAATGCGCCATTACACGAGACCGAGCCTCTGAAGTTGCTCCGGCGAACTGGTAGTCGAGTTCGGAGTAGACTGCGTCCCAACATCGTCCATCGAAGAACAATTCGGGGTGACCTTTCACAAACTCAATAACCGTTCGAGTGCTGGCGTGTTCGAGAAACCGTCCGTCAGCCACGACCCTTGCAGGGTTGGAGACCGCTCGGGCGGCCATCTTGTGGTGAATCGCCTCCTGCTCGCTACTGGGGAGGTCTGCGAAGAGACGCGCACCGTCGTCTGCGTCGATATTTCCCGGTAGAGTTCCCGCAATGTTGCGAAACAACATTGTAGCGCCATTGGCCAAGGCCACCGGATCAAGCTTCATCGGGCCGCCGTATTTATCGCGAAGGTCCGCCAAAATCACAGCGAAGGAAGCTGGCCTCGGTTGGTTTTTGATGAAGTCCGCAGTTTTGTGCGCCATCTCGGCAAGGAGGCTGTCCAGCGGGGTCATTGTCGCCGACCGGAACACCGGATGCTTAATGTTTACAAAGAACTCGGTATCTCCTTGAGGAAGTTTACGGATCCGCCAAGGACAGGCTTCAGACTCGAGGTCTGGGTCGGTTGCATGCACGCCAAATGCCTTGACGTCCCACTGCACGGAACTCCCATCATGGACGTACTGCCGGGTCAGGTCTGGAAGTGGCGTGCGCGGTGGCGGTGAGGGCTGTGTCGTTCCTGCTCCACGTCCGCCTCGCCCTCCGCCGGTCCCCGGCGGCGATGTGCCAGTCGTGCCGGCCGTGCCGGTCGTGCCGCCTGCGAAGCCAGGTAGGCCCCCGCCTGTGCCTGCTCCTGTACCCGTTCCGGTACCCGTTCCTGCGCCGCCAGTCCCGCCACCGCTCCCTCCAGTGCCTCCGGGGGTTAGAAGTCTGTTGTCCTCAGCGACGACCAACTCCCACCATTTATCATCCAGTTGGTACTCTGGATCTCCCTCGCTAAATTTCTTGGACATCTCCGTCGCGCGGTCGTTGTCTCGAACGACCAAGACACTCGCCCATCCGCCCGCTACCCTTGCATTGGGGGGTGAAGATCGACGATAAGCTTGGAACAGCTTGTATAGCGGGCTTTCGTTTGCAGCAAGGCCGAGCGCCGCCGCTTTTTTCGGCTGAAGAGGACCTTCGCCACGCACGAGAGCGACCATCTCGGCCCATGCGGGATCGGTCCGATCGAATCTGTCTTTCATGTACGTGACGCGGGCGTGATCAAGATGGATTTCCCCAACGAACCTGCCCCTCTGTCGGGGATCGTCAATAGGGTACTCAACTTCTTCGGCATCACTGTTGGGATCGCGCCAGACAAAGATCTCGCGGTTTCCGATCTCGATTTTCCGCCCGTTACGGATGAAGTCGATCCCGTAGTTCGACTCACTGAGGTAGCGCTGAAGCCCTACCCAGCCGTGTACGTGCCGCTTCCGTTGAACGACATCCTCGGCCTTTCCGCAAGCCGGGCAGACGATGTCGCCACCACCCAGCCACTGCCAGCAAGCCGCGCAAAACGGGCGATCAGGAAGACGGCGGTCGATCTTTATGATCGCGTGGACCGCGCCAAATCTTGGGTTTGGAGCGAAGCGGGATTCGTCCCAGACGCAGTGGTTCGTGGGCAGAATGCGAGTTCCATTAATCGTGAGCTTGAACGATAATGGAAGACCATTCTGCCGTAGCATCGCAGAGTAAGCTCTGCTTAGCTCCCGGCGCACCTGACTTCTGCTTCCAGCCTTTGCAAGCCACGTTCTCTGATCAGGCTTCAACTGTTCGATGGCTATGGTCGTGCCGTGTGATGAAGCATCGACCT
This sequence comes from Nannocystis sp., assembly GCF_013812955.1. Taxonomy (GTDB): domain Bacteria; phylum Myxococcota_A; class Polyangia; order Nannocystales; family Nannocystaceae; genus Nannocystis. The sequence goes on from NZ_JACCSO010000655.1 coordinate 10,708, forward strand.
TGGGGCGCGTGAGATGCGGTGTCTTGAAATGACGCTGACGGCGAAGGGCGTCGAAGTCAATGCGAAGGCCGTGCTCGACATCGCTTCCAGCAACGCTAGTCCAGACCGTTGTGAGGGTACCCAAGCGAGCGGTAGCAATATTGAACCCCATTCCGAACATGCCCAAGCTGTCAATAGGATTATTGCCACTCCAGCCCGCTCGAACGGCTCTCTCCAAAACCTCAGGCGACATCCCTGGCCCGTTGTCCGAGATCGTAACTTTCGAGTGCGGCAGGTCAGTTGTCGGTAGATTTATCGCTACTTCTGGATCGGCGATCACTCCACCAGTGCCAAGGACGTGCAGGAACCCATCGACTGCATTGTCGACGAGTTCCGCCATGCACCTCCATTGCGGAAGGTTAATCTCGCCCAGCATGGGCAAGATGCGGGGGTCTGGCTGAAGGTCGAACTCACTTGACATGGGATAGTCCTCGACGCGAAGGAGCCATTTGGCGACGGCCCGACAATTCTGGAAACTTGCGGAACAACCGCATTATTTTCCGTCCTAGTACCTCAGCGAGCTTACAAGGCACGGCATTACCGATTTGGCCGACAATCCTCGACCGTGCCCCGTGAAACGAGTAATCGTCAGGGAAGCCCTGAAGTCTAGCAATTTCGCGCAAAGTGAAGTAGCGGAAGGATCCATCGTCGAGGTGAAGAATATTCTCGCCTCCCGCGACCCCATGGACGCCAGCCTTGATCGTCTTCGACGGCCAGTCCAGTACGCTGCCCTTATGACCTCGGTAGAGGCGAGCGCCAGGAATAACCCAATGCTGCCTTGGGTCATCCTGTGAAACACTTGGGGCGTCGAGTCCTTCGAGTGCCTCACGAACTGTTCGCCACGGCAACAATCGGCGCTTTGGATCTTCGGCCTGTCCGGCTCCACGCTTTGGTACCTTGCAGTCAGTAGGTCGAGCGATGCCGTGCTTCCTCCAATACTCGCCCGTCTGCTGCGCCTGGATGAGAGCATCTCGGCTATGGGTCGGTCGAGGGAGTTCCACGATGGGATAGCCCCGCTTCGTAGCGATGATCACCACGCGCGTACGAAGCTGGGGAACGCCGTAATCAGCAGCGTTTAACACTCCCCAACGCACCGCATACTCCTCGTTACTCTCGCCAACAGCACGAGCATGCGATCTCAGCCGGCCATCGTGACCCGACCAAGATTCTCGTGGCCCTGGAGCGACCGAGGGGAATGCCAATTGTCTCAAGATGTAGTCGAGGTACGGGCGAAAGGATTGCCGGGTGAGTCCGTGGACATTCTCGAGCAGAACTACTACGGGCTTCAACTGCCTCACAGCTCGCATGGTCGCTGGGAACTCGTTACGAGGGTCACCGTCGGCCTGGTGACTGCCCGCGATACTAAAGGGTTGGCAAGGCGGCCCCGCAGCGAGGAGGCGGATCGGTCGAGGAAGTGCGGTCCAGTCCACTTCGCGAACATCGACTGCATTGATGTCTCCAAGTTGTTTCCCAGGTCCTGTGGCCTTGTTGGTCGTCAACGTATGGCACGCAAGGGGATTACGCTCGAAGAGGTGTGAAGCGGTGATGCCCGCTTTTGCCAAGCCAAGCGCCATTCCGCCTGCTCCGGCGAACAATTCCACGTCGGTGACTCGGGATATCAGATGCAGCGGTCCCATCTTCCGCCGTCTCGAACGGAGGAATAGGCCGTTGTCAGGCTTCATTGCAGTGGCTGAGGACTGCCTACCCATTGAAGCGAGTCCGTAGTCTTTCGGAGGCCATGGGTCAGGGAGGTTACTGGGTCGACGCGCAGAACTGCAAGTTTTGGGTTTGGCTGGCATCAGTGCAAGCCGGCGACTTGGTCAAGCACGGTTGCTTGACCGCGGTGCCAGGGTGTGCCTCGGTGGCCGCTATTTTACGTCGCCCTCTGCGGCTACCGCAGGGGCAGCCGGATCTGGACGTGTCCGGCCTTCTCGCTGACGGGAAACCAGACGGGCTTGAGACTCCGCACCGCACAACTATGCCAGGAGTTCGGATCATCAAGGTCGACGGGGAGGAGGTTGAGCGCCGTGACGACGCCGCGGCCGCGAACGATGTCGAGGCCCGCGGTCACGTGGCGCGGGATGCCGGTGCAGCCGCGCAGGCTTGGCACGGCGCGCTGTGCCGCTTCCAACGCTTCGGCCTCGGTCACCGCTTCACGCCGCATGGCCCGCGGGGTTACGTCGCGCTTCGGGTCCGGCGCAGGCGCGGCAGGGTTGTCGTCCATCGCCAAGGCGAGCGGCGTGTGGACCCGCGAGGGCGTAGGAGCGTCGGGCTGCTCGTCGGTCAAGCTCGCCGGGAGTGCGAGGGTCGGCGGATCGGGCTCGTCGCGTGGCACGGTCGCACGCCCGATCGCCAAGCATGCGACCGCGGTGAGCCCGAGCGCCCACCAGCCCGGAGCACGCCGAGGGCGCCTGTCTGGTGCCAGGTCGGCGGTGTTGTGTCGTCCGCTTGCTGTGTCTGCCGCGGCGGTCACGGCCCCGTCTGTCGCGCTGATGAAGGCCGCCGCGGGCTCCGCTGTCACGGTGTCTGCCGTCACTGCGGCGGCCGTCGCGTGCTCGCCTGTCGCGGGCCGCTCCGCTTCTGCCACCGTATCGTCACTGTCCTCGAGATCTTCAGTTAGCACGGTCTGGAACACGTCCAGCGTCGGGCGGTTGTCGGGGCTCGGGCTGAGCATCGTCAGGATCATGCGCTCGAGCCCAGGCGGACACGCCGGGCACAGCTCGCTCGGCGGCCTCGGCCCGCCGCCCGACAGGATGGGGCGCCGCCCCGTGAGCAAGCGGTAGAGCAGGAGGCCGAGCGCGTAGACGTCGCTGGCGGCCGAGAACGCCGCCCCGCTGGCGGCCGAGAACGCCGCGCCCCCGCGTAGCTCGGGCGCCGCGTGGTCCATGTTCTGCAAGGGCTTGCCGCGCTTCGGCTCGGTGCGTTCCTCTGGCGGCGTCGCCCACCGCTCGGTCAGGACCGCGTAAAATTCGGCGGACACCTGGGCCTGATCGAAGTCGAAGATCCAGGCGCGCGTCGGGGTCCCACGATCGATCAACACGTTGCCCGGGTGAAGGTCGCGGTAGACGATGCCCGCAGCATGCCCGGCGGCGAGCGCCCCGGCCAGTTGCAGGCCGACCGAGACCACCTCGTCGGGCCGCAGGTAGTTGTCGGGGCGCATGAAGATCGTCGCGGGCGAGCCGGGGCACAGCTCTGTGACCGCGAAGGTCTTTCCGTCGTGGGCCCCGAAGTGCAGGATCCGCGGGATGTTCGGGTGGCGCAGCGCGGACAGCACCTTGGCCGCGCGGCGGAAGCGGATCGCGTCGTCCTCGCTCGGCTCCGCGTCGCGCAGGACCTTGACGGCGACCTCGCGGGACAGACGACGATCGGACGCGCGGAAGACAACCGCGCTCGCGCCGACCCCAAGTACCCCGAGCAGGTCGTAGCTACCGCCGAACAGTTGGCGCGCCCCCTGGGCCCGCGGGTGCGCGGCGAGGATCGCCTCGAGCCCGCGTTGCAGGTGATCGGCGGACGCCAGGCGCTCGGTCGGGTCCGGCGCGAGCGCGGCCTGAAGCAGCCGCGACAGATCGTCCGGTGCGTCGCTTCCGGGGCAGACCTCGCGGATCGGCCGGCCGCCCGTCGCCTTCGGCAAGACCTGCGTGCACAGCTCGTAGAGCGTCACACCGAGCGAGTACACGTCCAGTCGCTCGTCTGCGGGGCAGCCCCCGGCCTCGGGCGGCAGGTAGGGCGGCGTGCCGATCGGGTAGCCGAGCTGCGTCTGATGCCGCTCGGGCGGCTCCGGGGTGAAGAGTGCATCCTGGACGTCCAGGAAGGGGGCGCTGACCCGGGCGAGCCCGAGGTCGACAAGCTTCGCGGCAGACAGGCCGGCGGTGCCCGTCGTCAGCATGATGTTGGCGGGCTTCAGGTCGCGATGGATGATGCCGGCGGCGTGGAGCGCATGGACGGCGCCGGCTAGCTGGATCCCGAACGTCGCCACGTCGCGCCAGGGCACCGGCCCGCGTGCGACGCGGACGGACAGCGGCTCGCCGTCCAGGTACTCGAGCGCCATGTACGGCTGCCCCTCTGGCGTCTCGCCCACGTCCACCGCACGGA
>NZ_JACCSO010000689.1 GCF_013812955.1 Nannocystis sp.
CCGCCAGGCCGCCCGCGAAGCCGACGAGCCGGGCGCAGCCGGAGGCCTGGCGGGCGGCCAAACCGGGGGCCGAAATGGCAGCCCGCTCCCAGGCCCGGCCTCCAGTCCTGCGGCGGCGTCCGCGAGGGCTGACAAGCCGCCCGGGGCGTGATATCCCGTCGCCGCCGAAACGCGCCATGTTCAACCCGACCTACACCGAAGAGCAGCATGCCCTCCTCGAGACCGCGCGCAAGTTCACGCGTGAGGTCATCATCCCGCAGGCGCACGAGTACGACGAGTCGGAGCAATTTCCGGTCCCGATCTTCAACGCCGCCTTCGAGCTCGGGCTGATGAACGTGGAGCTGCCGGAGGCCTACGGCGGGCTCGAGCTCGGCACCCTCGACGGCTGCCTGATGGCGGAGGAGCTGGCCTACGGCTGCGCGGCGATCGCCACCAGCATCATGTGCAACCACCTCGGCGCGCTGCCGCTGATGATCGCCGGCACCGAGGCGCAGAAGCAGAAGTACCTCGGCTGGATGACGCGCGAGCCGATCTTCGCCAGCTACGCCTGCAGCGAGCCGGAGGCCGGCAGCGACGTCGCGGCGATGAAGACCCGCCTGACCCGCGACGGCGACGGCTGGCGCCTGACCGGACAAAAGCGCTGGATCACCAACGCCGGGCACGCCGCGTTCTACACCGGCTTCGCCACCCTCGACGCCAAGCTCGGCCACAAGGGCATCACCGGCTTCGTCGTCGAGCGCGACCGCCCCGGGGTCAGCGTCGGCAAGAAGGAGAAGAAGCTCGGCCAGCGGGCCTCCGAGACCTGCGACGTGATCTTCGAGGACGTGCGCCTGACCGACGAGGACCTGCTGGGCGAGCCCGGCAAGGGCTTCTACATCGCGATGGAGACTTTTGATAAGTCGCGGCCGATGATCGCCGCCCAGTGCGCCGGCCTGATCCGTCGCTGCATGGACGAGTGCTCGCGCTACGCCAAGGAGCGCAAGACCTTCGGCAAGCCGATCGCCGAGCATCAGGCGGTGCAGTTCATGATCGCCGAGATGGCGATGGCCTACGAGACCACCCGCCTGCTCTACAGCAAGGCCGCGTGGGAGGTCGACAACAACATCAAGCGCACGATCACCAGCGCGGTCGCCAAGTGCATGGGGGCCGACCTGGCCGTCAAGTCGGCGACCGACGCGGTCCAGGTGTTCGGCGGCTACGGTTACACCCGCGAGTACCCGGTGGAGAAGATCTACCGCGACTCGAAGTTGATGCAGATCTACGAGGCACCTCGCAGATCCAGCGCATGGTCATCGCCAAGAACATCCTCCTGCGCGGATGAGCCTCGTGCCCACGAGCGACGCGCCCATCGGTGTGTTCGACTCCGGGGTCGGCGGGCTGACGGTCCTCCGGGCCCTGCGCGAGCGCCTGCCGGGCGAGTCGCTGCTCTACCTCGGCGACACCGCCCGCCTCCCATACGGCACCAAGAGCCCCGAGACCGTCGTTCGCTACGCCGAGCAGGCCGCGCGGGTGCTGGTGCAGCGCGGGGTCAAGCTGCTGGTGATCGCCTGCAACACCGCCTCGGCGGTCGCGCTCGAGCACCTGAGCGCGGTTTTCTGGCCGCTGCCGGTGATCGGCGTGGTCGAGCCCGGGGCCGAGGCGGCCTGCGCCGCCTCCCGCAGCGGGGAGATCCTGGTCATCGCCACCGAGGGCACGGTCCGCGGCGGCGCCTACGAGCGGGCCATCATGGCCCGCCGGGCCGACGCCCGCGTGCTGCAGATCGCCTGCCCCCTGTTCGTCTCCCTCGCCGAAGAAGGCTGGGTCGGCGGGCCGATCGCCGGGGCGATCGCCCACCGCTACCTCGACGGGGTGCTGCGCGAGCATGCCGACGCCGACTGTCTGGTCCTCGGTTGTACGCACTTCCCGGTGCTGCGGGCGGCGATCTCCGAGGCCGTCGGACCACGCTTCACCCTGGTCGATTCGGCCGAGACCACCGCCCGTGTCGTCGCGGCGCAGCTGGCCGCCAGAGGCCTGCTCCGCCTCCTCCACACCACCCCCCCCGACGCTCTGGGCAGCCCCTCCTCCC
>NZ_JACCSO010000701.1 GCF_013812955.1 Nannocystis sp.
GGGCGCGAGTTCGCGGAGCACGAAGCTCCGCGGCGAGGCACGGCTCAGGGGACCGTGTAGGCCAGCTGCACCGACTCGGCGGCGGCCACTTCGATGGACGCGTTCGGGGCGGTGTTGTTGGTGCCGCTCAGCTCGAGCACCGCGTCGAAGCGCTGCACCGCCGCGTTGGACTTCTCGGCGACGTACAGGTTGACGCCGTCGAAGGCGATGTCGACCGGGTTGCCGAGCTTGGTCTGGTCGCCGCCGATCTGCGCCTTGACCTCCACGTTGCCCTCGGCGACGTCGGCGTCGGCGATCACGAAGATCTGACCGTCGCTGGCGTCCGCGGCGTCGCCGACGTCGCTGAGGATCAGCGCCTTGCTGGCGGCGTCGTAGTGGATGCCGTGCAGGTTGACGCTGATCTTCGCGTTGTTGGCGTTGCTCGGGGTGAAGATGCGGACCGGACCGGCGCCGCCCATGTCCACCATCACGTTCTCGAACACGCGCACGGTGCCGTCGACACCGGCGGCGAACAGCATGTCGGTGGCATCGTCGTAGTCGACGTCCCACACCGCGCCGCCGCCGAGGTCGGCGAGGTTGAACAACGGGCCGACGTTGCCGGGCGCGCCGGCGTCGAACACCTTGATGTCGATCGCGGCGGTGTCGGCGATGAACAGGCGATCCTGGGCGTCGTTCAGCGCGAGGCCCTTGGGCGTCATGATGCCGGTCAGCGAGCCCCAGATCCGGCTGTCGCGGGTGTTGACCGTGCCGTCCATGTTGATCGCCGTCAGGCCGTCGACGATGAACACACCGCCGCCGCCGGACACCGCGGGGCCGTCGAAGCCGACGAAGCCGGCGCCGCTGTCGGCCAGCACCAGGCTCTGCACCGAGGTGATGCTGCCGAGGCGATCGAAGGTCGCGCCGACGGTGAGGTCACCGAGCAGCGGGGCCGCGATCAGCAGCGCCGCGTCGGTCTCCAGGCCCGCGGGGTTGGAGGCGACGACGATGCGATTGACGGTGGTGAGCGCGACCGACTCCGGCTTGGTCACCGCGAGGCTCTTGCTGAACGCGAAGATGTTGGTCAGCAGGTCCTCCTTGTAGATGAGCACCGAGTCGTTCGACTTCTCGGCGATGTAGAGGTTGTGCTCGACGCCGGCGCGCAGCTCGAGGTCGACCGGGTTGCCGAGCTGCCCGCCCTGGATCCGCTGGTCGACGTCGACGATGCCGTCCGCGGCCATCGCCCCGGTGATCACGAAGAGCTGACCGTCCGTGGCGTCCATCGCGTCGCCGACGTCGCTCAGGTACAGCGTGTCGGCGTCGACCGTGATGCCGTGCAGGTTGATCGAGATCTTCTCGCCGTTCTCCGCCGGGATGATCGTGCGGTCCGGGCCGGTCGCGCCCTGGCTGTCCTTGAAGTCCTCGTACACCTGGACCTCGCCGTTGGTGCCCGCGGCGTACAGCGTGTCGGTCGCGCTGACGTAGTGGATGTCCCACACCGCCGCGGAGGTGCCGAGGTCGCTCACGATGAACTGCGGGGCCACGTCGCCGATGTCGCCGACCTTGAACACCTTGATGTCCGCGGCGCCGGTGTCGGCGACCATGAAGAAGCCGGGCAGCCCGTTCGCCTCGACGCCCTTGGGCGCGACCAAGCCGGTCTCCAGGCCGCGGATGACGCGGGTGCCGAGGCCGATCGCGGCGTTCAACGGGTTGCCGTCGGTCATGTCCTTGACGATGATGATCCCGCCGGCTCCGCCCGGCGCGTCGTAGCTGATGATGCCGTCGCCGCCGCTGTTGACGCCCACGCTCTGGATGCTGATCGCGTCGCCGAGCAGGCCGAGCACCGCGTTCTTGACGTCGAGCGCCGGGTTCTGGCTGTGCAGCGCATCGGTCAGCAAGTTGGCCGGGTTGGACGAAGCCCACACCCCGGTGAACTCGGTCACACCGCCGGTGGTCGTGTCGCCGGTGGTCGAGTCCGTGCCCGCGGTCGTGTCCGTGTCCGTGTCCGTGCCCGCGGTCGTGTCCGTGCCGGCGGTCGTGTCCGTGCCCGCGGTCGTGTCCGTGTCCGTGCCGGTGCTCGTGTCCGTCGTCGGATCCGTGGTCGTGATCGTCGTGCTGGTGATCGGCTCGGTCGTCGGATCCGTGGTCGTCGGACCCGTGGTCGTCGGATCCGTGGTCGTCGTCGTCGGATCGGTGGCCGTCGGCATGGTCGGGTCGACGTCGGTGGTGCCGGTGGTCCCGACGGTGGTGCCGCTCGATCCTTCCGTGTCCGCCACCTCGTCGCCCGGGCAGCCGGCGAGGATCAGGGCGAAGGCGGGAGCAATGAAGAGCTTGGAGCTTCTAAGAGACGCGTAGGAGATGTACATGGAACGCCAGTACGGCCCGCATTCGCGGAGAGATCAACAGACCTCGATCAACTTTCTCGAGCCTCGGAACTCGCGTCTTTTGCGCGAGACACGACATGCGCTTCGGCTCTCGAGGGTCTCCCTCACAGTGCACGACCTCGCGGTGCCGGCGAGGTGTCCGAGCCACACGCGCGGATCACTCGCTCGCGCGACACGCGGCCAACAACGCCGAGATCTTCGCATGGTCCTTCTCGCCGCGGCCGGCCCCGCTCAGCTCCGAACCACTGGCGACATCGAGGCCCCGCGGACCCACGGCAGCGAGCGCCGCCGCGGCGTTCTCGGGGGTGATGCCGCCCGCGAGCCACACCGGCGCGGCGAACCATGGCAACGCGGCGCGAGCCCAGACCCAGTCGGTCGTCTGCCCCGCACCGCCGTACCCCGCGACCGCCGCATCGAGCAGCACCCGCGCCGGCCCCGGGGACGGCAGCACCAGCGACGCCAGCGACGGCGTGCCGCGGATGACCCAGGTGTAAGGCAGCGCCGGTGGCGATGGCTGCGGGTCGTCGCTGATCACCTGCACGAGGTCGAGCTCGAGCGTCTCGTACGCGCGCTGCAGCTCGTCGCGGCCCGGATTGACGAACACGCCGATGCGCTCGGGTCCACCGCGGGCCGGCATCGCCGCGCGCAGCAGCGCGGCGGCCTCGGCGAGCGAGAGGCCGCGACGCGAGCCGGACCACAGGTTGATGCCGACGGCGTCGACCCCGAGCTCGACGCAGGCGGCGAGGTCGACGGCCTGGGTCACGCCGCAGATCTTGAGCTTCGTGGTCACAGCTCGAGGATCAATTGGCGCAGCGCCTCGCCGGGGTTCGGCGCGAGCATCAGGTGGCTGCCGATCAGGATCGCGTCGGCGCCGGCGTCGCGCAGTCGGATCGCGTCCTCGGCCGACTTCACGCCGCTCTCGGCGACGTAGGTGAAGTCGCTCGGGACCAGCTTGCGCAGCCGGGCGCAGCGATTGGGGTCGAGCTCGAAGGTCTCGAGGTCGCGGGCGTTGACGCCGATCATGCGCGCGCCGGCGGCCAGCGCCCGATCGATCTCGTGCTCGTCGCGGGTCTCACAGAGCACCTGCATGTCGAGCTGATGGGCGAACTCCATAAGCGCGCGCAGCGTCGGCGGCGGCAGTGCGGCGGCGATCAGCAGCACACAGTCGGCGCCGACCCGCTTGGCCTCGACGATCTGCGTCTTCTCGAGGATGAAGTCCTTGCACAGCAGCGGCAGCGTGACGGTCTGCCGGACCGTGCGCAGATCCTCGTAGCTGCCGCCGAAGTGACGATCGGTCAGCACGCTCATGCAGGTCGCGCCGCCGGCCGCATAGAGCGTGGCGATCTGGCGCGGGTCGGCGTCCTCGCGCAAGGTGCCGGCCGAGGGCGAGGCCCGCTTGAACTCGGCGATGATCGACGGACGTGGACCCTCGCGCAGCGCGGCGATGAAGTCGCGGGGCCGCGGCAGTCGGGCGCCGAGATCCGCGAGCTCGCGGTCCGACAGCGCCGATGACCGGGTCGCCTTGACGCCCGCGAGTTCGGCCCGCTTCGCGGCCAAGATCCTGTCCAGGAACGATCCTCCCGAGCCCGTCATGGTGCGCCGAGTATGCCGCAGCCGCGGCCCGATCGCGCTCGCTCAGGCGCCTGCATCGCCGCGGCTGCAGGCGACCAGTTCGCCGAGCACGCGGCGGGCGCTGCCATCATCGAGCACCGCCCCGATCCGGGCCGCCAGCGCCGGTAACTCGCCCAGCTCGCCCTCCCCGGCGACCAGCAGCGCGAGCGCCCCGCTGTACTGTACAGACGTCCGGTATGGCCCGGGCTCGCCGTCCAGGAGCCGCAGCAGCGCCGCGGCGTTGCGGGCAGGGTCCTCCCCGGCGAGGCCAGCCAGCGGCGCTGCTGCCAGTCCGGCGTGCTCGGGCCGCAACACGTGGCGTTGCAGCTGGCCGCGGCGCCACTCGAGCACCAGGCTCTCGCCCTCGGGGCTGAGGTCATCGATGCCGGCCGGGGCGTCGGCGGTCGCGGTCGACCCGGCACGGAAGCCGTGGACGACGAACACGCGCTCGCTGCCGAGCTCGCCGAGCGCGGCGGCCATGGCGGCGCAGCGGCGCGGGTCGAACACGCCGACGACCTGGCGGCGCACGCCGGCGGGGTTGGCCATCGGGCCGAGCAGGTTGAAGATGGTGCGCAGGCCGAGGGCACGACGCGGTCCGGCGGCGTGCTTCATCGCCGGATGCAGGCCCGGGGCGAACAGGAAGCCGACACCGACGGTGTCGACGCAGCGGGCGACGGCCTGCGGACCGGCGCCGATGTCGACGCCGAGCTGGGCGAGCACGTCGGCGCTGCCGCTCGGGCTGGAGATCCCGCGATTGCCGTGTTTGGCCACCGGGACGCCGCAGGCGGCGACGGCCAGGGCGACCGCGGTCGAGACGTTGCGGCGGGCGATCCCGCTGCCGCCGGTGCCGCAGGTGTCGATCGCGTCGTCGCGGCAGGGCACGCGGATCAGCGCCTCGCGCATCGCCGCGACCGCCCCCGCGATCACCTCCGCCGGCTCGCCGCGGATGGCGAGGCCCAGCAGCAGCGCGCCGATCTGGGCCGGATCCGCCGCACCGCGCACGATCTCGCGGAAGATCTCGACCGCCTGCGCGCGCGTGATCGCCTCGCCCTGAACCAGGCAGGTCAGGCCGGCGCGGATCGCCGGGTCCGCGGCTGGCTCGCTCGTCGAGCCCGGACGAGCGCTCATTCTGTCCTTTTGTGCATGTCCTTTACGACATGCTCGTTAAGCCAGATCATTTTACACCGGCGTTTCCAAAAAATTGGCGAGCAGCTGGTGGCCGTGCTCGCTCAGCACCGACTCCGGGTGAAACTGCACGCCGAACAGCGGCCGCTCGCGGTGGCGCACGCCCATCAGCTCGCCCTGATCGGTGCGGGCGACCACCAGCAGCGAGGCAGGCAGGGTCGGCTCGAGCGCGACCAGGCTGTGGTAGCGGGTCGCCATGAACGGCGACGGGATGCCCGCGAACACGCCGCTGCCGTCGTGCAGCACCGGGGAGAGCTTGCCGTGCATGATGCGGCCGGCTCGCTCGACGGTCGCGCCGTGGACCTCGCACAGGGTCTGATGGCCGAGGCACACCCCGAGCAGCGGGATCGCCGGGACGGCGGGGTCGGCGAGCACGCGGCACAGGTCCTGGCACACGCCGCTGTCGCAGGGGCGACCTGGCCCCGGGGACAGCAGCACATGGCTCGGTGAATCGGCGAGCACCTGGGCGGCCGTCAGCGCGTCGTTGCGATAGACATCGACCACCGCGCCGAGCTGCAGCAGGTACTGCACGAGGTTGAAGGTGAACGAGTCGTAGTTGTCGACGACGAGCACGCGGCAGCCGGCGCGCGCGGAGGCGACGGGGCGCAGGCGCTGTCCGGTGGCCAGCAGCGGGGGCTCGGCGGGGTCTGGGATCGGCATGGTGGCGGTCCTTGTGGTTCGACTCGAGGGGCTTTTTAGTCAGGGCTTTTCGCCGAGGGCGCGGGCCATCGCCAGCGCGCGCAGCACCGCGCTGGCCTTGGCCTGGCACTCGCGGTCCTCGGCCTCGGGCACCGAATCGTGGACCAGACCGGCGCCGGCCTGGACCCGGATCTCCTGGCCGGTGACGACCAGCGAGCGGATGCAGATCGCGAAGTCGGCGGCGCCGTCGAAGCCGAGGTAACCGACCGCGCCGCCGTACCAGCCGCGGGCCGCGGGCTCGAGCTCATCGATGATCTGCAGCGCGCGGATCTTCGGGGCGCCGCTGAGCGTGCCCGCGGGGAAGGTCGCGCGCAGGGCGTCGAGCGCCGTCAGTCCGGGGCGCAGCTCGCCCTGGACCTCGCTGACGATGTGCATGACCCGACTGTAGCGCTCGAGCGAGAAGGATTCGGTGACGCGCACGGTGCCGCCGACGCAGACGCGGCCGAGGTCGTTGCGGCCGAGGTCGACGAGCATCAGGTGCTCGGCCCGCTCTTTGGGGTCGGCGAGCAGCTCGCGGGCCAGGGCCTCGTCCTCGGCGGCGTCGCGGCCGCGCGGCCTCGTGCCGGCGATCGGCCGCACCGTCACCCGCAGGCCGGACGGCGCCGGATCCGACGCCGACGACGTGCTGACCGCCGTGCTGGCCCCGAACACGGCCTCGCCCAGGCCCTCACGATCGAGGCGGACCAGCAGCTCGGGTGAGGCGCCGATCAGCGTCGCCGACGGCAGCTCGAACAGATACATGTACGGCGCCGGGTTGGTGACGCGCAGCATGCGATAGATGTCGAGGACCTTGGCGTCCGCGCGCGGCGCGACGAAGCGCTGGGACAGCACGACCTGGAAGATGTCACCGGCGCCGATGTACGCGCGGGCCCGGTGTGCGGCGGCGATGAAGCTCTCGCGGGTCCAGGGCAGGGCCGGCTCGGAGGGCGCCGCCACGACCTCGGGGAGCCGCTGCGGGCGCAGCACGGCGCCGCCGTCCAGCATTCTCGCGACCACGTCGATGCGCACGTGCGCGGCCGCGACGGCGGCCTCGAGCCCGCCATCGGTCTCCGGGCAGGCCCCGGCGAAGATGCGCACGTGCTGGCTGAAGTTGTCGAACACCAGCACCCGGTCGGAGACGATCAGGTCGATCGCGGGCAGCTCGGTCGGGCCGGCGCTCGCGGGCGGCACGGAGGACAGGTGCTCGAAGGCCCGCACCGCGTCGTGGCCCCAAACCCCGACCAGGCCGCCCCAGAAGCGCGGCAGCTCCGGCGTCGTCGGGCTGTGGTAGACCTCCAGCAGCGCCTCGATCGCCCCGAGCCCGCGGCTGTGTGACGGCACGCCGGCGGGCAGTCGAAAGCCCGGCCCCGGCACGATCTCGACCTCGAGCTCCGCGCCGTTCCAGACCCCGGTGATGCGCGCGCGGCAGCCGAAGCCGACCACGCTGTATCGGGCCCACCGCTCGCCGCCGGCGCCGACCGACTCGAGCATGTAGCTCACGCTGCCGAGCTCGCCGCCGCCCTCGAACCAGGCCGCGGAGAGTCGGGCATAGACCTCGACGGGCGTGAGGCCGTCGCACAGCAGGTCACGCCACACGGGGATCAGTCGCACAGGCTCGGCTTGCGGCACGAGCCCGAGGATAACGCGAGCCGCGGCCGCGTGTGTGGGTCGCGAACGGGGGTCAGCGCGCGGCGATGCGCCGGTTCAGCGGGGGCGATGGCCGCGGTCGTCGCCACGCGCTCGGTCGCGGGTGCGCTCGCGGGCGCGGAGCAGGAGCGGGCCGTTGTCGGTCGCCGTCGCCGTGGCGAGGGAGTAGCCGTCCCCGGCGACCGAGCTGGCGGTGAAGTTGAGGCTGCCGGAGATGACCACCTGCCCGGCCGCGTTCTTCCACTCGTACTCGAGCGCCAGGTCCGCGGTCACGGTCGAGATCACCGTCTGGGTGACGGTGTAGGTGCTCCCGGCCTTGACCTGGACATCGACGCTACCGACCTGATCGACGACCTGGACCGACGTGGCGTCGAGGACCGCTTGCTGCCAGACCCGCGAGTAGCTGGCGTCGGGGCTGGGGGGCGGCGTGATGGTGCTGGTCGTCTCCGGCGGGTCGATGTCGGAGATGGCGCTGGTCTTGGCGACCGTGAGGCCCACCGCGGGGGCGTCGCCTCGCCCGGTGAAGTTGATCAGGATGGTACCGACCAGGGCCCCGCCGGTCGCGCTGATGGTCATCAGATATTCGGTGACCTCGTCGGTCGAGCCGCTGCTCGAGTCCTCGAAGATGTTGTCGGCGCTGAGCCCACGCCCGGTCCTGAATTCGGCGTTCACGCCGAGGTTGAAGGTGGCCACGAGGCTGGTGGATGAGAACGTGGACTGCAGGACGATGTCGCGTTTGGTCTTTGGCGTTGGCATATCGATCAACCCTCTCCAGCTAGCGCTGGCCGCAACATGCTTACATGCACACGCAAGTGCGGCGCAAGCGGCAACCGCGCCCGCATTCGCGCCCGTCTTTCTATGCGCGCACTTGTGCGCAGATCACCGCGCGGCCATGCATCAGCGGCGTCGATCGACCTGGTCTTTGAGCCAGCCGTCGATCACCAGCACCTGGTCCTTGTCGCCGTCGTGGTCGTAGTCGCCGCGCGCCTGGGTGGCGAGCACGATCGCCCGGTCGCGGTCGACCTGGAGCACAGCCCGCGCCAGCGCGAAGCGCAGCTCGCCGATGTCGACCGGGGCCACGCCCTCGCGGCTGCGGATCGCCAGGGCCCGCTCGAGCAGCTCGCGGGCCTCGACGTCGCGGTGCAGCTCGACCAGCGCTCCCCCCAGGCCGGTCAGCGGATAGGCGACGTCGGGGTGATCGGCGCCCTTCATGCGCTCGGTCAGCTCGAGCGCGGCGCGGTAGTGCGGCAGCGCCAGGTCGTACTGGTTGCGCAGGTGCTGGGCGATGCCGAGGTTGTAGCGAATGTCGGCGACATCGGCGTCGACGCCCTGGACCCGGCTGAGCACCACCAGCGCCTGCTCGAACTCGGTGACGGCGGCCTCATAGTCGCCGGTGTTGAGCGACAGGGTCCCGAGGTTCATGCGCGTGGTCGCGGTCACCGGGTGCTCCTCCCCGAGCGCGCGGCGCCGGATCTGCAGCGAACGCTCGAGCTGCGCGCGGGCCAGCTCGTGCCGGCCCTGCGTCTCCTCGACCAGCGCCATGTTGTTGAGCACGGCGGCGACATCGGGGTGCTCCGGGCCGAGCCGCGCCTCGCAGACCGCGAGCGCCCGGGCGTAGTCCGCGAGCGCCAGTTCGGTCTCGCCGCGGCGCTCGTACACGGTGCCGCGCGTGTTGAGGATCGACACCAGGCCGGTGCTGTTCGCGTCGGTGGTGGCCTCGGCGATCGTGGCCGCGGCGTCGAGCAGCGCGAGCGCCTCGTCGAGTCGACCGCGCTCCGCGACGATCGCCCCGAGCTGCTCGCTGACCCGGGCTCGCTGGATGCGCGAGCCGCCGATGCGATCGAGCACCGCGGCGCTGCGCCGCAGCAGGCGCTCGGCCTCCGCCGTCTGGTGCAGCATGTTGCCGAGCACCCCGCCGAGCTCGCTCGAGGCCTCCGCCCGCAGGTCGTCGCTGCCGATGCGCTCGGCCAGCTCGTCCGCCCGCGTGAAGGCGCCCTCGGCCCCCTCGACCTGGCCGAGGTTGCGCAGCACCCTGCCCTGGCTCAGCAGCGCCTGAACCTCGCCGCGGCGCAGCCCCTGCGCCTGCGCCTGCGCCTGCGCCTCGGCGGCGAGCGTCCGGGCTGCCGGGTACTGGACCGCCAGCCGGCTCGCCTCTGCGCGTCCGAGCAGGTCCTCGACCTCGCTGTTCGCGGCCTGCTGGGCCGCCGTCAGCACCTCGCCGCGCATCAATCGCTCGCGGTCGCTGCACTCGTCGAGCTCCGGCAGGGCGTCGACCGCCTCGACCGCGTGCAGCACCGTCGGTCCGTCGGCGCCGCGCAGCACGCCCGCGGTCGCGGCGAGGCGCCGGAGCTGGCGGTCGAGGCAGGCCATGCGACGGTCGAGCAGCTCGGTCGACTGCTCGTGGTGCACGTGGGTCGCCTCGCAGGCCTCGCGCCGCATGTCGAGCCAGCGGGTCGACCAGCGATCGAGGCCGCCGAGGGTGCTCTCGAGCACCTTCGGGGCGAAGGGCTGCCCGGTGGCCAGGAAGGCGCGCTCGATGTCGGCGCGGGTCGGCTGGTCATAAACGCCGGCGAGGTGGCGCTCGGCGCTCTCACAGGTCGGGCCGCCGCCGAAGACCTCCATGCCGACGAGCGCGAGCAGGCTGGCGGTCCCGCCGGCGATCAGGGCCGCGGCGATGCGCCGGCGCTTGCGCAGATCGGGGTCGAAGCTCAGCACCGTCAGCAGCGCCTCCATGTCGGGGAAGCGCTCGTCGGGGTCGACCAGCAGGCCGCGCAGGATCGCCTTGCGTACGTGCACCGGCACGTCGGCGCGGCCGATCATCGGGTCGACCTTGCCGCCCAGCTTACTCAGGCTCAGCTGAAAATAGTTGCGGGCCGGGAACGGGTGGCAGCCGAACAGCGCCTCGTAGAGCGCGATGCAGAACGCGAACTGGTCGGCGCGGGCGTCGACGCGGGCCGCGATGTGCTGCTCGGGCGCCATGTAGGCCGGGGTCCCGACCAGCGCCCCGGTGCGCGTCAGCCGGATCGACGACAGCCCGGGGATCGCGGTCTCGAGCTGGGACGCCTGCAGGCGCGGCGGCGGGGTCCCGTCCGCCCTCATCTCGGCCCGCTGGGTGTCGGCGACGCCGCCGCCGCGCCCGAAGCCCGGCACCTGCCCGCGATCGGTCGAGGCGAACGGCTGCACCGGGCTCTCGCCGGGCTGCGTCCCTTGCGGCGGCGTCTTCAGGCTCGTCACCGGCGTCCCGGTGCGCGACGCCTCGAGCGCCTGATCGACCGACAACATCTCCGGGCCGTCGGCGCCGCGGGCGATGCCGAAGTCGACCACCCGCACCCGCCCGTCGTCGCCGACCAGCACGTTGTCGGGCTTGAAGTCGCGATGAATGAGGCCCGCCGCGTGCGCGCCCGCGAGGCCGCGGCCCGCCTGGATGAACACCCGCAGCACCGCCGCCACGCTGCGCGGCCCGTGCTTGAGCCACTGCGTCAGGCTGACGCCCTTGATCAGCTCCATCGTCAGGTACACGGCCTCGCCGACGACGTTGGCGTCGTAGACCGCGACCACGTTCGGGTGCGACAGCTTGGCCAGCGCCTGGGCCTCGCGCAGCACGCGGGTGACGACATCCGCCTGCGCGCCGCCGCGGGCGTGCATCACCTTGAGCGCGATGCGTCGGTCCAGGCGCGGGTCGTAGGCGGTATAGACCACCCCCATCGCGCCGGCGCCGACGCGGTCGAGCACGATGTAGCGGTCGATCGTCGCGCCGCGCTCAAACCTGAGCGCGTCGACGGCGTCGTCCTCCGCCTGCTCCTCGTCCTGGCTGTCACTCAGCGTCGAGACGCGCAGCGAGTCCTCCGCGTCCAGCTCGAGCGCGTCGGCATCCAGGGGCGGCTCGCCCTTGCGAGTGCCGCGCGACGTCCCCGATCTCACCACGAGTGAATGGTATCAACATCGCCGGACCTGCGGCGCGTGGCCGGTGCCTTCGCCTGCGCGTCCGCGCCCGGCCGGCCTGCCTGACTCGGGGCCCGCCGGCACCGGTGGTGGCCTGCTGCGGCCTGCAGACACCACGCCGAGCTCCGCGGCCCCCGCTGAAACAACGCTCCGGCGCACCGGACCCCGATCCCCGCGATCACCGCCCGGGGGGCCCGGGGGCCCGGGCGCCCGTGCCGACACCCTCGAGGAGGATCGCCGCCGCCGCCGGGCGTCTCCGGCTTGACGCCCGGGGCTGGGGGCGCGATGTACCTCGGACGATGCAGTCAAGCTCCGAGCCCGACCTCCGCGCCGTCGACCCCGAGGTCGACGCCCTCATCCGCCAGGAAGACGACCGCCAGCGTGACAGCCTGCGCCTGATCGCCAGCGAGAACTACGCCTCGAAGGCGGTGCTGCAGGCCAGCGCCAGCAGCCTGACCAACAAGTACGCCGAGGGCTACCCGGGCAAGCGCTACTACGAGGGCATGGACTTCATCGACCCGCTCGAGTCGCTGGCGATCGCCCGCGCGCGCGCGCTCTTCGGGGCCGAGCACGCCAACGTCCAGCCTTACAGCGGCTCGCCCGCGAACCTCGCCGCGTTGCTGGCCCTGTGCCAGCCCGGCGACACGATCATGGGCCTGTCGCTGCCCGCCGGCGGCCACCTCACCCACGGCTGGAAGGTCAGCGCGACCGGCATTTACTACAAGGCCGTGCAGTACGGCGTGCGCCGCGACGATCACCTGATCGACATGGACGAGGTCCGCAGCCTCGCCCGCGCCCACAAGCCGAAGCTGATCTGGGTCGGTCACTCGGCCTACCCGCGCCAGCTCGACTTCCCCGCCTTCGCCGCGATCGCGCAGGAGGTCGGGGCCTACCTCGCCGCGGACATCGCCCACATCGCCGGCCTCGTCGCCGGCGGCGCCCATCCGAGTCCGATCCCCCACGCCGACGTCGTCACCACGACGACCCACAAGACCCTACGCGGCCCGCGTGGGGGCCTGATCTTGTCGAAGGCCGCCCACGCCGCGGCGATCGACAAGGCCGTGTTCCCCGGCCTGCAGGGCGGCCCGCACAACCACACCACCGCCGCGAAGGCGGTCGCCTTCAAGGAGGCGCTCGATCCGGCCTTCAAGACCTACGCCGCGCAGATCGTCACCAGCGCGCGCGCCCTCGCCGAGGCCCTGGTCGCCCGCGGCTACACGCTCAGCACCGGCGGCACCGACAACCACCTGCTGCTCGTCGACCTGAGCCCGAAGAACCTCGGCGGCCGCAAGGTCGCGCAGGTCCTCAACACCTGCGGCATCGAGCTCAACGCCAACGCGGTGCCCTTCGATCCCCGCAAGCCCTTCGACCCCTCGGGCCTGCGGATCGGCCTCGCCGCCCTCACCTCGCGTGGCCTCACCGCGCAGCACATGGACACCGTCGCCACGCTGATCGCCGACGGCATCGACGCGGCCACCCACGCCGATGGCGTCGACGACCGCCGCTGCCTGGCCATCCGTGGCCGCGTGCGCGAGTTCCTGCAGCCCTTCCCGGCCCCGGGCCTGTAGCCCGGGCCGTTCCGAGCGGCCTGTCCTTCGGGACAGGCCGCGACCGGCTACGCGGTCACGACCCCGGACTCACATCGGGGGCAGCATGTCCGGGACCTCGCACATGAACAGGTTGCTCTTCCAGCCCTCGTTGTTACCGAAGTAGGACTCATAGCCGCTGAGCGTCCCGTTCGCGTTCCAGTAATACGCCAGCGAGCATCCCAGGCAATTGTTGGTGCCGGGCTGGCTCTTGAGGGGCTCGTCGGGGAAGCTCTGGCCGGTGACCCAGTACACGTCACCCACGGCGATCCAGTCCGAGCAGGCGACGTTGTTGAGCGGCTTGCCGACGCAGCTCTGGCCGGCCACCTTCGGGTAGATGCCGAAGATCTGCAGGTAGTCGAGGCTGGCCTTGGGGCCGACGCCGATCGGCGTCAGCACGTCGCTCTGGGCGACCAGGATCGCCGCGGCCAGATGTGCCGGGGAGCGCGGCACCAGCAGTCGCATGCCGTACTTGGCGCAGGCCGCCTCTGCAGTCTTCGCGCTCACCTCGCCCGGCTCGGCGATCTTGAGGAAGGTATAACCGCCGCCGTCGGCGTCCATGTCGCAGACCACCGACACCTGGGCGCCCAGCGGCGCGATCGTATAGACGCCGTCCGTCGCGGCCTCGCCGAACGCGTCCTTGATCTGCTTGCAGCTCTTCGCGTACACGCAGGACTCGGGTAAGCAGCCGCTCTTCACCCCGCCGCCGTCGCACTTCTCCTGCGGGCCCTGCACCGTGCCGTCGCCGCAGTGGGCCGCCAGGGCCGTGCAGTCGGCCTCGCAGCCGCCGTAGCTGCCGTCATTCTCCCCGTCGTCGCAGACCTCGACGCCGCTCTGGGTATGGCTGTCGCCACATTCGGCCTTCTTGCAGTGGCTGGTGCAGGCGGCGTCGTTGGCGTTGGCGTTGCCATCGTCACAGGCCTCGCCGTCCTCGACCTGCAGCACCCCGTCGCCGCACATGGCCGGGATGCCGGTCGTGCTGCTGGTGTCCCCGCTGGTGTCACTGTCGGTGCCGGCCTCGCTGCTCAGCGAGTCGACGCTCGTGTGCTCCGGATCCTCGGTCGTCGTCATGATGCCGCCGTCGCTCGACGACTCGTCGCCGCTGGTCTCACCGCTGCTGCTGCTGCTGCTGAGCACGACCATGCCGGTGTCATCCATGCCGACCTGGCCCGAAAGACAGCCGCCGGCCAGCAGCGTCAACAACGGCAGCATCATCGGGAACACCGCTGTCCGCGCGCCTTCGCCGGACCCTGTCCCTGCGGACAGGCAGCGTGTGTCGATGGTTCGGAGGACCTCGGGGGAAGGTTGCAGCTTCGACATGCGCGAAAACAGGAGACCCGTTTCCGCGCGAAATTGCAACGTGGGGATTTCCCCCAATGCGGGCTGCGACGGCAGCCGGCGACGGCAGCCAACAGCCAGTTCGTGGCCAGGCACGGCCAATCATGGCCAGAAAATGTCGTAAGCGCGGCTACTGAAAATTCAGCGAATGTTCAGCAAACGCTTCAGCGAATGTTCGGAGTCACTGCGCCGATTCGTCGGCCGTAGCGACGCGCTTCGCCTGCAGCCGGGACGACTCGAGCATCGTTTGGAACGGGTTATCGCGGCGCCAGACATCCCCGGCGAGCACGCTGATCAGCCCGCGACGCAGGGCCGGGTCCGGCTCGGCGGCGAAGAAGAGGTGGTCCACGAGACGGGTATGATAGAATCGGCGAATCAGCTGTTCGAAGGCGTCGTAGGCCGGTTGCATGTGCGTCGCCCAGGGGGCCATGAGCCGCGCGTCCGCCTCTTGACCGGCGGCCAGGGCCGGCAGGAGCAGATCCACCGCCTTCTCGGCGCCGAGCATCGCCAGCGACACGCCCGACGAGAACACCGGATCGAGGAACGCCGCCGCGTCACCGACACAGGCCCAGCGCGGACCCGCCGACTGCGTGTTTTTGTATGACCAATTGGCGATGGTCCGGGTCGGGCCGCGCCGCGCTCCCGCGGTCAGGCGCTGGATCAGGGGCGAGGCGGCCAGCGCCGCGTCGAGGGCGGCCTCGTCGAGCTTGCCGCGCCACTTCACCAGGCCGACGCTGAGGCGCCCGCCGATCAGCGGGATCAGCCAGTGCCAGCCGTCCTCGACCAGCATCACCTTGATGTCGCCCCGCGGCTCGAGCTCCGCGCGGACCTCCGGCGACAGGCCCTCGAAGTGGGTGAACACCGCCGCGCGCCCGAGCTCGCGGATCGGGCTCACGCTGCGGGCCCGTCGCGCCAGCCAGGCGTCCTGACCGGTCGCGTCGAACAGGTAGCGCGCGCGATGCTCCGCGCCTCCGCCCTCATCGGTGACCACCGTCACCCCGTCCGGATCGGCCCGCATGTCGCGGACCGTCACGCCGAAGCGCACTTCGGCGCCGCGGGCCCGGGCCTGGTCGGCGAGCATGAGATCGAAGGTCGCGCGGTCGACCTGCCAGGCGTGTGACGGCGTGCCCGGCATCGCGTCGGCGAAGCTGAAGTACGCGTAGGCGCCGCTGCGCTCGTCCCAGAACTCGGCGCCCTGCTTGAAGCGGTAGGCCGCGGCGTCGATCTTCACGCCGAGGCGCTCGAACAGCGGCAGGTCGATCGGCAGCAGCGACTCGCCGATGTGGAAGCGCGGGAACTGCTCGCGCTCGAGCACCAGCACCCGCCTCCCGGCTTGGCTCAGCAAGTTGGCCGCGGTCGAACCGGCGGGGCCGCAGCCCACGATGATCACGTCGAATACGTCGCTCACGTCGCGCATGGGCCCCTCGGCGCTCATACCATGCCGCCGTTGATCCCGATCACCTGCCCGGTGATGTAGCCGGCGGCGTCGCTGGCGAGGAAGGCCACGAGCGCGGCCACCTCGTCGGGCTGGCCGAGGCGCTGGGCCGGGATGCGCGGCATCACCTGCTCGAGCGGCACGCTCTTGATCATGTCGGTCTCGATCAGCCCCGGGGCGACCGCGTTGACGGTGATGCCGCGGCGCGCGAGCTCGAGCGCGAGGGACTTCGTCGCCCCGATGATGCCGGCCTTGGCGGCCGCGTAGGCGACCTGCCCGCGGTTGCCCATGACCGCCGAGACCGAGCTCATGTTGATGATGCGACCCCAGCGGCGGCGCACCATCGGCATGATCGCCGGGCGCGTGACGTTATAGAACCCGTCGAGGGTGGTGCGCAGGACCAGGTCCCAGTCGCTGCGCTCGAGCGCCGGCAGCGGGTTGTCGCGCGCGACCCCGGCGTTGTTGACGATCACGCCGAGCGGCTCCGGGTCGGCGAGGATCTGCGTCATCGCGGCGCCGCTGGCCTCGGCGTCGCCGACGTCGAAGGCCATCAGCGTGCAGCTGCCGCCGGCCGCGCGGATCTCCGCCGCCACGCCCTCCGCGAGCGCGTGCTCGCTGCGATAGTTGAGGATCACGGGGTGACCCGCGGCCGCGAGGGCCCGGGCCACCGCCGCGCCGATGCCACGGCTCGCGCCGGTGACCAGTGCTCGAGCCTTCATGCTGGTTGCGCCTCCAATTCGCTGCGGACCACGTGCAGGGTGCCCTCCGCCAGGCACGGGCCGTGCGCCTCGCCGGCCCGCGGCGCCCGCTCCACCTGACAGTGAAACTCCGCCACCGCGTCCATCCCGAAGCTCTGGCGCGCGCTCGCCAGCACGCGCTCCCCGATCTGCAGCCGCGGCACGTGCAGCGCCAGCGCCCGGCAGCCGAGCAGCAGGCCGACGTGCACCGGCTCGCCGCGGACCCGGCCCTGCAGGCCGTGCAGCGCCGCCACCGTCTGGGCCATCACCTCGAGCAGCGCAGAAGCCGGCAGGCTGTCATCGGCGAGCAACAGCCAGTCGGCCCCGACCGTCGCCGCGCAGCGCAGCGTCGCGCCGTCCCAGGCCACGACCTCGTCGAGCAGCAGCATCGGCGGCCGCTGCGGCACCAGCTCGATCACCGGGGGAAAAGTCGCGCTCACGCCGGACCCCGTGAGTGCGCTGCATGCTCGGCGTGATCAGCATGATCGGCCAGCGCATCCAGCTCGATCATCCAGCCGCGCGCCTGCTCCGGCTCGAGCGCGACGC
>NZ_JACCSO010000732.1 GCF_013812955.1 Nannocystis sp.
TACCGGAGGTCGGTGTCAGGCGCCGAGGACATGACGGGGTCTCACTTGACGAGGTCGTTCGCGTTGCGCGGTTCGAGCTTGAAGATGTCGTCGACCGAGTTGAGCGGGCCCGTGATCGACGTGTAGATGGCGCCGATCGCCGGCTTGGGGAAATTGGCGACGGTGAAGAATTGGTCGTCGATGCGCAGCAGACCGTCGACGATGAACTCGTTCATGGCGTCGACGGGGGCGCTGACCGTGACGCCCTGGACCGTGATGAGCACGCCCTCGTACGCCTCGCTCTTGGCGCCGCCGGTGCCGACCTCGGCCGTGGTGACGAGCGCCGGTGCGGGCACCGCGGCGTTGCCGGTCTTCTCGATGCTCGCGGCGGAGGGCACGGCGAGCTCGCTCAGGCCCTTGAACTCAGTATAAGTGCCGGCGAGCGACAGCACGTCGCCCGGCGCGACGGCGAGTCCGGCGTTGTTCTTGACGAACACGAAGATGCCGGAGTAGGGGCCGCCGGCGGGCTCCTCGATGTAGAAGCCGCTCTTATTTAAAATCAGGCCGGTGGTGGCGATCACGCCGTCGAGGATGACCAGGTCGCCGAGGTCGTACTCGCCCTGCTGCATCGCGTAGATGCCCACGGGCGGCTCGCCGGTGGTGCTGTCGCCGGTGGTGCTGTCGCCGGTGGTGCTGTCACCGGTGGTGCTGTCGCCGGTGGTGCTGTCACCGGTGGTGTCGCCGATGCCATCGTCGAGGTCGTCGAGGCTGCGCGGGGCGATCTGGAAGCCGTCGTAGATGTACAGCAGGGGCCCGGTGATGCTGGGGTAGATCTGGCCGGGCTTGGGCTTGGGGGCGAGGCCGAGGAAGAAGTCGGAGACGTGGGCGCCGCCCTCGACCTCGAAACCGACGTCCACCAGCTTGGTGACGGTGGCGTCCTCGATCTGGACCAGCACGCCCTCGTAGTTCTCGGCCTTGGCGCCGCCGGTGCTGACGTCGGCGGCGAGCACCACGGCGGGGGCCGGGATCACGTCATTGCCGACGACGGTGATGTCGGCGGGGGCGAGCACGGAGATCTGGCTGTTGCCGAAGACCTCCTTATAAGTGCCGGTGAAGTCGACGACGCTGCCGGGCGGGGCGTCGAGGGCTGCGATCACGGTGGCGTCGAGCTCGAGGGCGATGCCGGAGAACTCGCCGCCGGCGACCTCCTCGACGAAGACGATGCCTTTTTCGCCCTTGACGCGGATCGGTGAGGTGACGACCACGCCCTTGAGGGTCACGACGGTCCCGGGGGTGAACTTGCCCTGCTGGACGTCATAAATGGTCATCGCCGCCGGGTCGCCGGTGGTGCTGTCGCTGCTGGTCGCCTCGGTCGGGGTGCCGGTGCTGCCGGTGCTGGTGCTGGTGCCGGTCGGCGCGTCGGTGCCGGTGCTCGTGCTGCCGGGGCCGGTGCTCGTGCTGCTGGTGGCCTGGGTGTCGGTCGCTTCGGTGGTCGTCGCCGGGCTCGCGGGGCAGCCGCAAACGACGAGCGCCAGGACCAGAGACGAGGAGACGAGCGAGCCGCGGTGCTGCATGAGGAGTGCATCACCAGTATCACCCCTCATGCGACCGCGCCGGGAGTTTTCGCCCGGGGGCGTGCGGGTGGCTCCAGACCGGAACGGACAGCCTGCACGGGCAGGCCCTGAACGGACAGCGGGTTCTTCCAAATTTTAAAATTAAGAAAGAAGAGAAACGAAAAAAGGCGGCCGAGGTGGCCGCCTTGATTCGTTCTCGATTTCTTTTTATTTAATTTTTAAGAACGCACCCGGAAGGATTCGAACCTCCGACCCTCGGTTCCGTAGACCAATGCTCTATCCAGCTGAGCTACGGGTGCAGACTCGTGTTTCCCCAGTGCAGGGGCCGCGGAACCTATCAAAAGATACCTGGCGATGCAAGGCTTTCCGGGGGCGGGTGTGGGGCCCGGGGACGCGCGAGAACTCACGTTTTCGGCGGGCCGGGATGGTTTTGGGCCGGACAGCTCAGGAGACCAGGGCGGTGAGGGTGAAGGCGTTGTTGGCGAAGTGCACGACGATGGCGGCCGAGATGCGGCCGGTGCGGGCGTAGGTGCTGGCGAACACCAGGCCGAGCCAGACGTAGACGACCAGGCCCTGGAGGTTGTTATGAAAAGCGGCGAAGAGGATGGCGGAGGCGAGGTAGGCGGCGATGGGGCCGCTGTTGCGGCGGATGCGGCCGAACAGCTGCTGGCGAAAGAACAGCTCCTCGGCGAGGGGGGCGAGGGCGAGGGCGGAGAAGCAGAGGATCGCCAGCTCGGGGCGGCGCAGGTCGCCGTCGCGGGTGATCTCCAGGACCAGGGTCTGTTCGACGACCGGGGCGCCGAGGGCCTGCATCAGGAGGGCGAGGGCGAAGCTGCCGAGCACGGCGAGCAGGAGGTGGGCGACGACCCAGCCGATGGTGGCAAAAAAACCGGCCGGAATCGGCCGGATGGGCATGGGCATCGCCGGCATCGCCGCCATGTCGACGTTGCGACCGAGCCAGCGGTAGAAGCCGGCCGCGAACAGGGTTGCGAGCGGCGTGAGCACCATCGACTGGATCTGCCGGACCTTGTCGGGGCTGAGCTCGGGTCGGCCGAACACGGCCTGCTCGAGCCAGAAGATCGCGCCCTGCACACCGGGGATGGTGAGGACCAGCAGGCCGGCGAAAAAAGCGGCGGCTGCCATGAGGATCTCGGCGGTCGTCACCGAGGCGCGCTGCGCGAGGCTCTTGGGTCCCTGGTGCTCGCTCGCCACGGCCGTGACTGTGCACGGGGGTCCACGCGGCGACAAGCTCGGCACGGGCCGAGCACGTGGGCCGAGCCCATGGGGCCAGAAAATCCCGGCGCCGGTCACGCGGTGGGATCACGCGGCTGTCTGAGCAGTTCCAGGTTTTCCGGATTTCCGGAGCTCTGGATCTCCAGATCTCCAGGTTCGTGCTTGCAACGGCGGGCAAACACAGCTAGGTTACCGGCCGCAAATCCCGACGCGCAGGGGCCCAAAAAGCGGGCTCCAAACCAGATGAGACATGGAACGGTGGCCGAGTGGCTGAAGGCACAGGTTTGCTAAACCTGCGTAGGGGGTAACCTCTACCGAGGGTTCGAATCCCTCCTGTTCCGCTGAGCCGCCACCCGATTTTTCGGGTGGCGGCTCTTTCCTTTTTTGTATTGTATTAGAGGACCTCGGTCAGCGCGGGACGGGCACGTAGAGGCCCTTGGGGTTGGCGCCGAGCAGGCCGGCCTCGAAGCTGCGGGCGTCGATCGGGTGGAGGTCGGCGATCATGGCCGGGGTCATCAGCTCGTGGTGGGGCTGGTCGTCGAGGGCGCGCACGATGACGGCCTCGATCGCGTCGGGGCGCTGCTCCCAGCCGAGGTCGTCGAAGCGCGAGAGGTCGAGCGGGTCGGAGTAGGAGCGCAGCGCTCGCTCGCCCTCGAGGTTGTAGTAGGGCTCGAAGTAGCTCATGACCAGCTCGCGCAGGGAGGCGTAGACGGGCTCGCGAAAGCGCAGGCCGACGACGTTGCTCTTGGCGAGCGCGCCCCAGTGGCCGTGGCGGCGAAACACGGCGACGACGTGGTCGTCGTCGCGTTCGGCGCGGAGGTCGAGGACCAGCGGAGGGTCGCCGAGGCGGCGCAGGGC
>NZ_JACCSO010000735.1 GCF_013812955.1 Nannocystis sp.
GTGCCGGTCATCTGAGCGGTCATCCGGCCGTCATCGGAGCAGGCGACCGTTCCGGTCGGGCCATCGAGCGCCGTGCGAAGAAATTGCGCCGGCGCTGATTTTGGGGACTCGGAGGGACTGGTGGGGACAAATGGGGTGGCGGAGGTGCCGCGATCGCGCAAAAATTGCGCATCTCCGGGACCTTGAGCCCGTGGTGTGGCGATCCGGAGCGGCGCAGGCTTGCCCCCATGTTCACCGCTGACGGATCGAGCCAGGACATCCAGGGCGCAGCCGAGCTGGCGCCGACCTCCCGCAAGGAAGCGCCTGCGGTGCGCGTGCTGGTCGTCGATGACGAGTCGAGCGCACGGTCGGCGCTGAGCGAGCTGCTGCGCGAGGAGGGCTACGAGGTCCAGTCGGCGGCGGACGGCTACAAGGCGCTGGGGCGGGTCGACGGCTGGGAGCCGGATGTCGTGATCACCGACGTCAAGATGCCGGCGCTCGGGGGCCTCGAGCTGATGACCAAGCTGCGCGAGCGCATCCCCGACATCGCGGTGGTGGTGATGACCGCGTACGGTTCGGTCGAGGGCGCGGTCGAGGCGATGCACCTCGGCGCCGACGACTATCTGAGCAAGCCGGTCCACCTGCCGCAGCTGCTGGTGGTCCTGCGCCGGGTGCTGGCCCACCGCGCGCTGCAACAGGAGGCCCGCAGCCTGCGCTCCGCGCTGGCGGCCCGCGACGACGAGGACTCGTCCGGGGTCGTCGGTCAGGCCAAGGCGCTGCGCGACCTGCTGGACCTCGCCCGGCAGGTCGCCGACTCACCGGTCTCGGTGCTCATCGCCGGCGAGAGCGGCACGGGCAAGCAGTTCCTCGCGCGTCTGCTCCACCAGTGGAGCGGGCGCCGCACGGGGCCCCTGGTCACGGTCAAGTGCGGGGCGATCGGCGACGCGGTCAGCTGCGAGCGCGAGCTGTTCGGCTACAAGGAGGGCGGCACGCTGCTGCGCGAGGCCCGGCTGAAGGAGGCCGACGGCGGCACGCTGGTGCTGCTGGACGTCGATGAGCTGCCGCTGAACGTGCAGGCCCGGCTGCTGCGCTTCCTGCAGGAGCACCGCTTCGAGCGCATCGGCGACGGCGAGGTGATCGGTGTCGATGCCCGCGTGGTGGCGTCCACGAGCAAGGACCTCGAGCGCGCGGTCAAGGCCGGTCGCTTCCGGGAGGACCTGTATTATCGGCTCGGTGTGGTCAGCCTGCGGACCCCGTCGCTGCGCGAGCGCCGGGACGACATCCCGCTGCTGGCGATGCACTTCCTGCGGCGCTCGGCCGCGCGGGCGCGCAAGCAGGTGGTCGGCTTCAGCGAGCGGGCGCTCGGTGTGATGCTCGGCGGCGACTGGCCGGGCAACATCCGGCAGCTCGAGAATTGCGTCGAGCGGGCGGTGGTGATGTGCCGCGGCCCCGAGATCGAGCCGCGGGATCTTCCGCGAGAGCTGATGGCGCGCATGCGTGGCGACGACGCGGCGCCGGTGATCCCGGGCGCCTCGCTGCGAGAGCTCGAGCGTTACGCGATCCTGCGCACGCTCGAGCACGTCGGCGGCAGCACCAGCAAGGCGGCCAAGATCCTCGGGATCTCCCCGCGCAAGATCCAGTATCGACTCAACGAGTACCGGGTCGCCCCGTCCGGCGCTGCGATGGCGGGGTCCGGAGATCTCGAGGTCGAGACCTGAAGTGGAGCGCTGAGGTCAGGGCACGAAGCTGAGGCACTGGGCGTCGAGGCAGGTGACCTCGATCGTGTTGTTGTCCGGGGTGCCGCTGCCGTCGTCGGCCACGGTCGGCTGGGCCGGGCAGTCGCACTGCGGGTACTGCATCGTGCACTCGGCCTCGGCCTCCGCGAACAGCTTGGCGGCGTCGCCGCTGATGCCGAGCGCGGCGAGGCTGCCGCAGCAGTCGATCTGATGAAAGACCAGCGCGCAGTCCGCCGGCTCGGCGCAGGCGCGATCGAACTCGGGGAAGAACGGAGCGTCGCCGCCGCAGGCGATCGCCGGCTCGCCGGTGGTGCCGGTGGTGCCGGTGGTGTCGGTGGTGCCCGTGGTGCCGGTGGTGTCGCTGGTGTCGGTGGTGGTGGTCGAGGTCCCGGGCGTGCTGGTGCTCTCGCCCGCGCCGGTCGTATGGCCATCGCTGGTCGAGACCGTCTCGCAGGCGCACTCGCACAGGCTCACCGGACCGTCGCAGAACGAGGAGCCGATGCAGCCCTCCGCACAGTCGTCGCAGGCGATCGGCTGGCAGCTGGCGGTGTCCTGGGTCGCGCTCGAGTCCGTCACGGCGCTGTCGTTGGTGGTGCCGGTGGTGCTGATAGGGCCGGTGCCCGTGCTGTCGGCCGTGGCCCCGGTGGAGCCGGCCGTGGCCTCGCCGTCGCTGCTGCCCTTGCCGGTCGGGCAGGCCGCGAGAAAGAGTGCGAAGCAGGTCATGCTGTACGTGCGAGTGGTCATCGGCGCAGTGTATCGCAGGCGCCAAGTCGCGCATGTCCGCAAGGCCAGGTACCCACGACCCCGGTGTGCCGTTATGGGATGTCCGAAGAGACAGATCGCGGCTCCGCGCGGCGCGGAAACTCCAGCGAATCTCTATTCACTCTCCTCGGAATCTTTCGACATGTCGCTGTCAAACCCCACCGATGCATCGAAGAATTTCGCCATTGATCCTGCTCTGTGGGTCGCTCCTGGTCGCATGTACGAGCACACCAGCCACCACCGCCGGCAGCGCCTCCGAAGCGGCGACCACGGAGGCCTCGCAAGCGACTCAGGGCAGCACGAGCGCGCCGACGAGCGTGGGCCCGACCGAGGCTTCGGGCGTCAGCACGACGGGACTCGATAGCGACGCCGGCAGCGCGACGATGGGCTCGACGGTGACGGTGTCCGGCAGCTCGACCCAGGACGGCACTGCCGGCACCGATGGGACCGCGGGCACGACGGACGGCACCGGGGGGACCACGGGGGCCCTGACCGCCTGCGGCAACGGTGTCATGGAGGAGGGCGAGGAGTGCGACGACGGCAACCTGATCGCCGACGACGAGTGCACGGCCGCGTGTAAGAAGCCGTTTTGCGGCGACGGCATGCCGCAGATGACCGAGCAGTGCGACGACGGCAATCAGGTGCCTGACGACGACTGTACGAATTTTTGCACGATCCCGGTCTGCGGCGACGGCGTGGCCCAGCCGCAGCTGGGCGAGGCGTGCGACGACGGCAATCAGGTGCCCGACGACGGCTGCACGGTCGGGTGCAAGCTGCCGGCCTGCGGCGACGGCGTGCCGCAGATGGGCGAGGAGTGCGACGCCGGCGCCGACAACGGCCCGGGCAAGGCCTGCCTGACCGGCTGCAAGAACAACGTCTGCGGCGACATGGACAAGGGCCCGGGCGAGGGCTGCGACGACGGCAACCAGGTCGACGACGACGCCTGCGGGAACAACTGCGCGCTGGGCAGCTGCGGCGACGGCAAGATCAACGTGGGCGAGCCCTGCGACGACGGCAACCAGCTCAACACCGACGCCTGCACCAACAACTGCACGCTGGCGAAGTGCGGCGACAGCTTCGTGCAGCCGCCCGAGACCTGCGACAACGCCGCGTTGAACTCGGACAGCGCGATGTGCACCTCGCTGTGCAAGCTGGCCAAGTGCGGCGACGGCCTGCTGTTCGCGGGCACCGAGCAGTGTGACAACGGGGCCCTGAACGCCCCGAATACGCTGTGCCTGCCGGGCTGCGTCAAGAACGTCTGCGGCGACGGCGACAAGGGCCCGGGCGAGCAGTGCGACCTCGGGGTCAAGAACAGCAACACGGGGACCTGCCACCTGGACTGCAAGCTCGACGTCTGCGGCGACGGCAAGGCCGGGCCGCTCGAGGGCTGCGACGACGGCAACAAGCTGGGCGGCGACGGCTGCAGCGCGTTCTGCGTCAAGGAGGTGGCCTGCGCGGGCAAGATCTACCAGTGCGGCAACGGCATCGACGACGACATGGACGGCAAGATCGACCTCGCCGATGCCGAGTGCACGTCGCCCTGCGACGACTCCGAGAAGTCGTTCCAGACCAACTTGCCGGGCCAAAACGCCGACTGCAAGTCGGACTGCTACTGGGACGCCAACAGCGGCGCCGGCGACGACAAGTGCGAGTGGAACCTCAAGTGCGACAAGCTGAACCCGGGCGCGTCGGTCGGCTGCGCCTATGACCCGGCCTACAAGATGTGCGGCCTGATGATGCCGTCGCAGTGCCTGGACTTCTGCGTGCCGCTGGTCCCCAACGGCTGCGACTGCTTCGGCTGCTGCCAGATCGGCGCGAAGTTCTACTACCTGAACTCGGGCCCGGACTGCAGCCTCAACAACCTGGCCGCCTGCAACCAGTGCACCTTCTTCGACAACTGCGCGAACAAGTGCGAGCCGGCCAAGTGCGAGCTGTGCTTCGGCCAGGACATCAAGGACCTGCCGGCGGAGTGCAACGAGACCCCGGCCTGCCCGAACGGGGTCGCCTGCGTGAGTGAATCCGACTGCCTGGGCGACGAGTTCTGCCAGACCGGCTGTTGCGCCAAGGTCCAGCCGCTCTAAACCGAGCAAACGACGAGCGCCTCCAGACCGGCCGGTCTGGAGGCGTTCGCCGTTGATGCGAGGTTAATGCGAGGTTGATGCGAGGTCGTAGCGAGCGTCAGCTGGCGCTGCGCTTGGTGGCCGGCGGGGCCTTGCCCTTGCCGACGGGGCTGGTGCTCTGGACGTCGCGCTCCTCGAGCTCCTCGACCTCGACCTCGGAGCGGCGCACGGTGTCGCGCACGGTCTCGGTGCGGTCCTCGACCGTGCGGCCGATGGTGACCTCCTCGACGACGTGGGCCTCCTTGGCGACCACGGCCTCCTCACCGAACTCGCGGACCTCGAAGGTCTGGTCCTTGAAGGCGGCGGCGTCGGCGGGGTTGACGGGGCGGTCGACGACGCGGCGCTCGACGGTGGCCCGCTGCTCGCGCAGGGTGACCTGCTCCTGGACCGGGACGTCGGTGACGTGGGTGTAGACGCGGATGCCGCCGCGCTCGACGATGCGCTTGCCGACCCGCAGCTCCTCCTCGACCACGGGCACGGTCAACGAGGCCTCGTCGACGACGCGCCCCTGCTGCCCGGCCGTGGTGCCGGCCACGCTGGCGCGATAGGCCTCGCGCTCGCGGGCGATCTGCTCGGCGGTGTAGGGCGCGGCGTCGGGGTTGTGGGTGGTGAAGCCGCCGCGGAGGAAGAACTCGCGGCGCTTGTCGACGTCGACGGCGCCGTGCTCGCTGAGCACATCGGCGACATCGTCGACCTGCTCGTCCTGGGCGCGCACGATCACCAGAGCGCTGCCGCGACGCACGGCCTCGGCGTAGAAGTGGGCGTCGTGCTCGGGCACGCCGACCTGGGTCAGCGCGCCGACCAGGCCGCCGACGGCGGCGCCGGCGGCCGCGCCGATGCCGGCGCCGGTGAGGGTGGCGACCAGCGGGCCAGCCGCGACGATCGGGCCGATGCCGGGGATCCAGATGGTGCCGAGGCTGGCGAGCAGCCCGAGCACGCCGCCGACGCCGGTGCCGATCACCGCGCCGGTGCCCGCACCGGTCTTGGCGCCGTCTGCCATGGCCTCTTTGCGGGTCTCGCCCTCCGGTGCGTTCTCCAGAGCGTCGGCCGAGTAGCCTGCCGCGGTGTTGTTGGCCGCGATGCTGATGTCGTCGCGGTTGAGGTTGCGCGTCACAAGCGACTGAACGGCGTTTTGGGCCGTCTGGAAGTCGTCGAACAGACCGATGACAGTTTTCATGGCTCTCTCCTGTTTGGTGAAGGCGAGCGCTCGCGGCTCGGCGTTGGAAGGTTCTCGACCGTGACCTGCTCGGAGCGCAGGGTCACGACCTGTGGCTCGTGGTGTTCGGAGCGGCGGACGCGGACGTGCAGCTCCTCGCGCAAGATCCACCGCTTCTCGACGACGAGCACCTCCTCGAGCACGGGGATGATCGTCGTGTCGCCTTCCTGGCGGATCGAGACCGGGCCGTCGACCTCGCGGTTGATGGCGACGTGCTCGACCTCGGTGGTCTCGTGTAACAGCGGCAGGTCGACGGTCTCCTGGCGCTCGTGCACTTGTTTGTGGATCCGGACCCGGCCGGTCTCTCGCAGGCGCCTGGTCAGGCGCAGCGACTCGGCGATCACCGGGATGGTGATGTGCTCGTCGTCGACGGTCGTGACGCCGCTGCGCTCCACCAGCTCGCGCAGGCTGTGGGGGAAGCGCAGGATGCCGTCGGGCTGGAGCTCCAGGCTGGCGGTCGGGACGACCACGGTTCCACCGCCGACGAGCTCGATCTCCGCGTGCGGCAAGCCCGGGTCCCAGCCCGTCGCGGTGGTGTCGATGATGCCCCGCACGCCGTCGGGGTCGGTCACCTGCATGATGGCGGGGCGGGTCATACGAAGTACTTGTAGGCCACGAGGGTGCTGATCAGGATCGCCAGGAGCGCGACCAGGATCAACGAGATGGGGCGCGCGGCGAGGGCGAGGCGGCCAGGACGGTCGTAGACCTTGATGTGCGAGCTGTGGTTCACGAGCGGCTCGCCGTCGCGGACGGTCGGGGCCTCGGAGGGTTCGTGGTCGCGCATGATGGGGTCCTCCTCGTGGTAATTCCGTGCGCCGTTGGCGAGCTCGGCGAGCTCACCGATCGCGTCGTGTCGACTGGCGTTTGTCGGCTGCGCCGGCGCCTATAGGGGCCCGCAGCGAAAGCTCAGCCTTCGTAGCAGAGCGCGCCATGCGGGCAAACGCATCGCCCCGCGAAACTTCCGCGAGCACGGCGTTGTAAGCCCGTAGGACGGCGGCTGAGCACGAACTGGGGGGCTACGTCTGCGCCGCGCTCGCCCGTGGCCGCGTCAAGCGCCACGCATCATGCGCCGTGGTTGCCGCGACAAGGCCTCGCGCGACGGTCTCGGGGCGCACTCGCAGCGACGGCTCAGGCGCCGATCGTGCGCCGCAGTCCGAGGTACGCGTCGCTCAGCATGAAGACCGCGAGCTCCTGGGCGGTGCGGCTCAGGCTGATGCGCTGCTTGAGGCTGCCATTCGCGAAGCCGTCGAGCAGACAGGCGGCCGCGAGACAGCCGCTGACATCGCCCGAGAGCAGCAATGCCATGCGCAGGTCGGTGGCCAGGGTGGCGCGGGCCGTCGCGGCGGGTTCGAAATGTGTGCTCGAGAGGGCTTGGCAGATCCGCAGGAGCGGGCGGCGCTGGCGGCGAGGGATGTTCTTGCCGAGGTTGTTGGTCAGGTCGCGCAGGCGCCTGGTGTCGGGGTCGGCCGTGATCGCGTTGAAGACCTTGGTGACCTCGAAGCTGGCCGCGAGCATCAGGTCGAGCTCGACCGCCGCGAGGGCGCGGACCTTGCCGCCGCCGAGGGCGCGACGAGCGAGGGCCAGCGCCGCGAGACCGCGCCACGCCATGATGTCGCCGCGGATCCACAGGTTGACGCCGAGGCGCAGGGTCGGCTCGTCGCCCTCCTCGAGCAGGGCGACGGTGTTGGTGACCGAACATGCCCGAAGGGACATGTCGCCGAGCGCGAGCAGGCGGCCCCACTGCTGCAGCGGCGCGAGGATCGCGGCGGGCTCGACGTTCGGCGGCAGCGGCACGACCTCGTCGGGGCCGAGGCCGGTGAACTCGACGTACATGCGGTCCATCGCCGACTCGACGCAGGCGAGCAGGTCGTTGACGTCGCCGGTCTCACCGGGCGACAGCAACATCTGGCGCAGGCTCGGGGTGGCGAGCACGTTGCCGAGGCCGCCGGGGGACGCGGCACGAATGGCGCCCTCGGGCGCGGGGGCCGAGTTCGGCTCGATCGAATGGCAGAGGATGCGGGCCATCTGGGCCAGCGGCGGATTCGGGCGCGCGGCGACCTCGGCGAGCATGCGGATGTCGCTCGGGGCGATGGTGCCGCGGCCGATGCTGGCGAGCATGGCGGCGCGGATCGGGTCGAGGTAGGCGGCGACGCGATCGACCTGGCCGCTGCGCTCGAGCAGGCGGATAAGGAGGAGGATGGTGCTGCGGTTGCCGGGGCCGAGCTCGGCGGCCTTCTCGACGGCGGCGAGGGCCTGGGCCTCGCGCTCGGGCACATCGGCGAGCAGCTTGGCGCGCTGCATGTAGAGGTCGTGCAGGCGGTCCGGATCGCGCTCGCGGGCGGCGAGGCGCTCGAGGATGTCGGCGGCCTCGGCGGGTTGCCGGCTGCGCTCGAGCAGGTTGGCCATCAGCTGGATCGCGCGCGGGTCGTCGCCGCGGGCCTGAAGGACGATGCGCGCGTGATCGAGGGCGCGGCCGAGGGTCTGCGGCGCCTGGGCGAGGATGCCGGCGAGGATCAGGCGCAGATCGACCGCGGAGGGCTCGCCCGGGTCGTAGAGGGCGAGCAGCTGCTCCATCGCCAGGGCCGACTCGGCCTCGCGGCCGAGCTGCTGGTAGCAGCGGACCAGGCCGCGCAGCGCCTGCTTGCCGTCGGGGCGGGCCTGGGCGGCGACCGTGAAGTAGGCCACCGCGTGCTCGTCGCTGTCGGCCTGCTCGCCGAGGAATACGCCGAGCTCGTAGCGCAGGCCAGGGTCGGTGATGCGGCCGAAGACGGTGCTGAGCAGGTTGATCGCCGGGGCCGGTACGGCGAGCTGGGTGGCCAGCGCGCGGGTGAGGCCGATCGCGTCGCGGTAGTGAGGATCGCGGCCGAGGATCTGGCCGAGCAAGGTCAGCGCGGCCTCGGCGTCCTCGGAGGTGCCGGTGGTGCCGGCCTTGACCGCGGCGTCACGCGCCTCGGCCATCAAGGTGTGCACCGATACGGCCTTCTGCTTGGGCGCGGTCATCTCGCGCTGGGTGCCGCTCGAGAGCCGACCCAGGCCCATGTCGGCCGGCGCGAGGCCAGGCATCGCCCGCAGCGCGGCGCGATAGGCCCGCTGGGCCTCGTTGAGGGCGCCGGCGTGCTCGAGCAGCTCGGCGCTCTCGAGATAGAAGATGGCGCGCTCGCTGTCGGACTGGGCGCGCACGGCCCGGGCGCCGACGGCGTCGGTCATGGCGAGCGGCGAGTTGGGGTCGGAGAGCAGGCCCTCGAGCAGGCGCACGGCGTAGGGGTTGCCGGGGTCTTCTTTGAGGGCGCCGAGGATCGCGTTGGCCGCGAACTCGCGGTCCTCGGGGGCCTCGGATTGCAGCAGGACCTCGGCGGACTCGACCAGCAGCGTCGCCTTGTAGTGGGTGTCCTCGGAGGCGCGGGCGAGCCGGAGGCGCAGGCCGGGCAGGGTGCTGCGGTCGCCGAGCTTGCGCAGCAGGTTCTTGTACTCGCGCAGGATCATCGGGTCGTCGGCGCCGGCGGCCGCGGCGGCCTCGTAGCTGCGACGGGCGGCGTCGAGGTCACCTGTCCCGAGGTGCAGGCGCCCGAGCTGGACCAGCAGGGTCGCCTTGAGCGCGCCCGGGCTGTGTTGCAGTTGATCCTCGAGCAGGCGGATCAAATTTTGGATGTCGTGGTTTTGGACCAGCAGTCGGCGGCTGCGCTCGAAGGCGAGGCCGTGGTCGTGCTGGACCGCGAGCGCGGCGCGGTAGTGCTGGAGCGCGCGATCCTCATCGGCCAGCGGGCCGGCAGGTGGACGATTGGATTCGCTCTGGCGCGCGAGGGCCTCGGCGATCAGGCCGAGGCGATAGTGGAAGTCGGCGAGCAGCGCGGGGCTGTGCGGCGGGTCCTGGGCGCGCAGGAGGTCGTAGGCGTCGCGGATCTTGCCGGTGGCGCTGAGCAGCTGCAGCAAGATCTCGCGCGCGGGCACGAGGTCGGGGTTTAGCCGGTAGGCGCGCCACAGGTACTCGATCGCCCGGTCCATGTCGCCGAGCTCCTCGAAGCAGATCCTTCCGGCCTTGAGCGCGAGCACGGCGGGGTCGCTGGTGGTGTCGACCTCGGGGGTGTGCAGGCGCAGCAGGGCCTCGAGATCGCCGCTGTCGCGGTAGAGGCGGGCGAGGGCCCGCAGCGCGGGGGTGTAGCCGGGGCTGAGCTTGAGCGCGCGCTCGTAGGCCTCGCGGGCCGCGGTGCGCTGCTTGAGGCGGGCCTCGTGGGCCTCGCCGAGCTCGACCAGGATCGCGGTGCGGGCGATGTCCTCGTCGAGGCGATCGACCAGCATCTGCAAGGTCTGGAGCAGGACCGCGGGGCGGTCGTGGGTGCGGCACAGAGCGGCGAGCTGGAACAGCGACAGGACGTCGTCCTGATCGATCTGGGCGATCTCTTGCAGGATCTCGATCGCCAGCTCGAGGTCGTGCAGCTCCTGCTCGGCGATGGTGGCGACGCGGCGCAGGGCGGCGAGGCGCTCGGGCGCGTCGGCGGTCTCGCGGGCCTGGCGCTGCAGCGTGGCCGCGGCCTGCGACCAGCGGCGCATCTGCTCGTAGACGCTGCCGAGGGCGCGCAGGCAGGCGGTGTTCTTCGGGTCCTCGGCGACCGCGAGCTCGTAGACCTCGGCGGCGCGCGAGAGGTCGTGCTCGAGGCGCTCGTGCACGAAGCCGAGGCGCAGCAAGATCGTGGCGCGTTCGGCCCCGTGCGAGCGGGTGTGGGCCCACTCGCTGAGGTGGGCGATCAGGGCGGGGGTGTCGTCGACGACCCGCAGCACGCTGGCCAGGGCCTGCCACACCCAGCGCTGCTCGGGCAGGTAGCGGCGCACGAAGCGGAGGTCCGACTCGAGCACGCGGTACGACTCGCGCTCGTCCTCGGGGAGCTCGGCCGCGCCGGTCTCGTCCTCGGCGGCGAGGCGGCGCAGGGT
>NZ_JACCSO010000737.1 GCF_013812955.1 Nannocystis sp.
GCCCTGCGCCGCCAGCACGCCGCCGACCTCGAGATGACCGCGCAGGCGAGCGCCGACGAGCAGGGCGACCCCGACCTCGACCTGCGCAGCGTGATCAAGGCCTCACAGGCGTTCGCCGCGGCGCTGCGCCTCGACCAGCTGATCGGCACCGTGCTGCGCATCGTCGTCGTCGCCGCCGGTGCGACCCGCGGCGTGCTGCTGCTCAGCGACGAGCAGCAGGGCCTGCGCCTGGTCGGCCAGTCGGTCGCCCACGGCCCGGCCCCGCCGATCGCCGAGGAGGGCCTCGACGCCAGCGACGCGGTCCCGGCCGCGCCGATCCGGCTCGCATTTCGCACCCTGCGGCCGGTCGCGCAGGGCGACCCCGAGCACCACGCCGTGCTCGCCCGCGACCCCTACCTCGCGCGCGTGCGGCCGCGCTCGGCCCTGTGCTTGCCGCTGGTGGTCCAGGGTCAGGCCCAGGGCGTGCTCTACCTCGAGAACAGCGTCGCCGCCGGCGCCTTCACGCCGGCCCGCCGCGAGACCCTGGCGATGCTGAGCACCCAGATTGCGATCTCACTCGAGCACGCCAAGCTCTACGCGCACCTCGAGCAGGCGCGCCTCGCCGCCGAGGCCGCCAGCCAGGCCAAGAGCACCTTCCTCGCCAACATGAGCCACGAGCTGCGCACCCCGCTGAACGCGATCCTCGGCTACGCCGAGCTGATCGGCGAGGAGGCCGAGGCCCGCGGCGAGGCCCAGAGCGACGACATCGCCAGGATCCAGCGCGCCGGCCGGCACCTGCTCGAGGTCATCAGCGACATCCTCGACCTCTCGAAGATCGAGGCCGACAAGCTCGAGGTCCACCCCGAGCACTTCGAGGTCGGGCCGATGCTCGCCGAGGTCGTCGAGACCGTCGGCCCGGCGATGCAGCGCCGCCACAACACCCTCGTCTTCACGCCCACGGCCCGGCTCGGCGCCATGCGCAGCGACCCGGTGCGGCTGCGCCAGGTCCTGCTCAACGTGCTCAGCAACGCCGCCAAGTTCACGGCCAGCGGCACCGTCACGCTCGAGGCCATGCGCCTCGGCGGGCGGATCCGCTTCATGGTCCGCGACACCGGCATCGGCATGACCACCGAGCAGGCCGACCGGGTCTTCGACGCCTTTCATCAGGTCGACGGCTCGAGCACCCGGCACGCCGGCGGCACCGGCCTCGGCCTGACGATCAGCCGCCGCCTGTGCCAGCTGCTCGGCGGAGACATCTTCGTCGCCAGCAGCCCCGGCGTCGGCTCGCAGTTCACGATCGATCTGCCGCTGATGCTCGCCTGAGCGCTGACGACCTCTCCACCGCTCCGACCGCTCATCGCGTGCGATCGTGCGCCTCGCATCCGGGCCGGCTTTTGGCGATCCTGGAGGCATGAAGCTGTATCACTCCCCCGGGACCTCCGCGTTCCGCTGCCGCTGGATGCTCGAGGAGCTCGGCACCCCCTACGAGCTCGTCAACTTGAGCCTCGGCGCCGGCGAGCACAAGCGCCCCGAGTACCTCCAGATCCACCCGCTCGGCTCGGTCCCCGCGCTCGTCGACGGCGACAACAACTTCATCGAGTCGGCCGCGATCGTCATGCACCTCGCCGACCAGGACCCCGAGCAGCGGTTCGCGCCGGCGCTCGCCAGCCCCGCGCGCGGCCACTACTACCAGTGGATCCTGTTCGCGATGACCAGCCTCTACCCCGCGGTGCATAACCCGTACCTGCGCAAGTTCTTCCGCGGCGAGGACGGCACCCCCGAGGAGGCCCAGGCCCTCGCCCGCCAGCTCGCGATCACCGACGAGCTGCTCGCTCGCCAGCCCTTCCTGCTCGGCGAGAGCTTCAGCGCCGCCGACATCGTGTTCGGCGGCCAGCTGGTGTGGGCCGACGCCTGCGGGCTGCTGCAGGGCCGCGAGCCGCACGCCGCCTACCTCGAGCGCCTGCGGGCCCGCCCGGCCTTCCAGCGCGCCGCGGCCCACTGAGGCCCGCCGTCACTGGCAGGTGATCGACGTGATCTCCTGCCCGTCGTTGCACATGTGATGGTCGAGCTGCTGGTTGTACCAGGGGCCGTCCTGCCAGTCGCACCAGTGCCAGACGTTCTCGTCGTACTGGGCGCAGCCGAACAGCTTGCCCTGCGGCGCCAGGCACGGGCGATTGCCGTAGCTGACCTGCCCGCTGAAGCTGCCGAAGCCGAGCTGCTGGCACCACTGGTTGAAGTCATTGCCGGGGTGACTCGCCGGGACCCCGTTCTCGACGAAGCCGTACTTGATGAACGGGTTGTTGCAGGTCTTCCCGTTGTTGCTCACGCTCTCGCAGCGCGTCGACTGGTCCTTGGTCCCCACCTGCGGGCACCAGCCGGTCGTGAAGAAGCCGCCGCACTTCGGGACCTCCTTCTTGCACGCCGCGCTGCAGCCGTCCCCGCTGTTGACGTTGCCGTCGTCGCACTCCTCGACCCCGGCCTGCACGAAGGTGTCCCCGCACGCCGCCGCCTTGCACGCGATGCAGGCGTCGAGGTCGTTGACGTTGCCGTCGTCGCAAGCCTCGCCCACCTGCACCACCTGGTCGCCGCAGGCCGCCGGCACGCACGCGTTCGAGCACGCGTCGTTGTCGACCTGGTTGCCGTCGTCGCAGCCCTCGCCCGGACCGACGAAGCTGTCCCCGCACTTTTGCAGGGTGCAGTCGGCCTTGCACAGCTTGGTGTCGCCGTTCTCGGCCCCCGCGTCGCACTCCTCCGTGCCCGCCAGCATCCCGTCCCCGCACACCGGCAGGGCCGCGGGCACGCACACGCCCGCGTCGCAGGTGAGGCCGTCGTTGCAGGTGTCGAGGGCGTTGCAGGGGCAGTCCTGGGTCCCGTTGATGCAGCCGCCCTCGCCGACCCCGGTCTCCTCGCTGCCGGCCGTGGACTCGCCGCTGTCGCCCGTGAGGCCCGTGAGGCCGTCGGTGCTCCCGCTGCTCCCGGGGCCCTCCGTGCTCGCGCCGCCGGTCGACGCCGTCGTGCTGGTCTCGCCCGCCTCGGTCAGCGCCGCGCTGGTCTCACCCGCGCCGGTGGTGCTCCCGCCGGGCGTGGCGGTCATGCCTGCCGTCGGGAGCACCGGCGTGCCGAA
The DNA here is from genome assembly GCF_013812955.1 of Nannocystis sp. Taxonomy (GTDB): domain Bacteria; phylum Myxococcota_A; class Polyangia; order Nannocystales; family Nannocystaceae; genus Nannocystis. Next base: position 3,104 of record NZ_JACCSO010000737.1, read on the forward strand.
GCCCGACTCGGTGGTCTCATCTCCGCCGGCACAGGCAGTGAGCGCAAGTGAACATACCAGCAGGATAGACCCAGTTAAATCAAGCTGCACAGCGTTTCACGGTAGAAGCAAAGCGCCACCGCGTCAATGACGGAGCCGTCGACGTCGCATGACCCCAGCCGGGGTCTGCCATGAGCCCGCATGAGCCCGCATGAGCCCGCGCCGCGCGACCGTGCGCGCGGCTCATCGACCGCGCCTTCGACATGTCCCTTGAGACAGCTCGATGCGCACCCCTGCACCCATGCACCCATGCACCCCTGCACCCATAACCCCGTGCATCCGCGCATCCGCGCATCCGCGCGCCCGACCGCGCTTGTCGCGTCGGCCGGCATCTGCCACGCTCGCCCGTCGTGACGGCGGGTACAGAGGGATCCGGCGCGCGGATGCGCGAGCGAGCGGCGCAGGACGTGGCCGCCCTCGACGACGCGCTGTTGACCCGCATCGACGACCATCACGACGCGCCCGGCCAGGGCCCCAACGCCCCCGCGCGCGGGACCCTGCTCGGCCGCTACTCGCTGCTGCGCAAGCTCGGCGAGGGCGGCATGGGCGTCGTCTACTCCGCCTACGACGAGGAGCTCGACCGCCGCGTCGCCATCAAGCTGCTGCGCGTCAAAGACGGCGCCGGCCCGAGCGCCGCCTCCCGCATGCTGCGCGAGGCCCAGGCGATGGCCAAGCTCTCGCACCCCAACGTCGTCCAGGTCTATGACACCGGCGAGCTGTCCGGACAGGTGTTCCTCGCCATGGAGTTCGTGCACGGCCAGACCCTGCGCGAGTGGCTGCACGGCTCCGAGACCGTCCCGCGCCCGGTCCCACGCCCCTGGCGTGACGTGCTCGCCATGTACATCCAGGCCGGTCAGGGCCTCGCGGCCGCCCACGCCGCCGGCCTCGTGCATCGCGACTTCAAGCCCGACAACGTGCTCGTCGGCGCCGATGGCCGCGCCCGCGTCCTCGACTTCGGCCTCGCCCGTTATGAGTCCGCCCGCGCCGTCGACCCCGCCGACGATCCCACCGACAGCCAGGACCCCGCCGCCGACGAGGACCTCGAGCTCAGCAGCCGCAGCCGCAACCGCAGCCGCAACCCCAGCCGCCGGTCCCGCCCCGCGGACCCCCAGCTGACCGCGGCCGGCACCACCATCGGCACGCCCGCGTACATGTCCCCCGAGCAGCACCTGCGGGCCCCGACCGCCGCGCGCTCCGACCAGTTCAGCTTCTGCGTCTCGCTCTACGAGGGCCTGCACGGCGAGCGCCCCTTCGCCGGCGACACCGCGAGCGCGCTGCGCATGGC
>NZ_JACCSO010000740.1 GCF_013812955.1 Nannocystis sp.
AGGAGGACCTCGCGCCGGCGCCGAGCTCGAACGCGTGGCTGTGGCTGGTCGCGGCGGGCACCCTGGTGATCGTCGCCGTGTTGCTGGGCCCGCAGCTGTTTGCGAACGGCCCGATCGAGGCCACGCAAGAGGAGAAGACCGACGCGGTGGTCGGACAGGCCGAGGCCGAGGCCGGCGCCGATCCGGAGGTCGTCGACCCGGCGCTGCCGCCGGAGCCGGAGCGTGTACACGTGCCGGTGACGAACGATCCCGCGGTGGTGGTCTCGCGGGCCCAGGTCGCGCTCACAGAGGGCCGCTTCACCGAACCACTGGGCGACAACCTCGCCGAACACCTGCAGCAGCTCGCCAAGCTCGAGCCGAACAACGAGGCCATCGCGGGCCTGCGGCGCAAGGCGGCCGAACAGCTGCTGCCAAAGGCCAACGATGCCCTGGCCAAGAAGCTCGGGCACGAGGCCGCGATCCCGCTGCGCCAGCTGCTGGCGATCTGGCCCGATAACCCCGACGTGGTCCGCCCCTTCACCGACGCAGTGATCATGGAAGGCAAGATCCTGCGCGCGATGAAGTCGTGGAACGAGCTGTTGCCGATCGCCGAGGAGCTCGCGCAGGTCAACCCGAAGAGCTTCGAGGGGGCCATGCTGCGCGGGCAGGCCCTCGCCGGGCTCAATCGCTGGGCTGATGCCGGGGCGGCTTATAAAGTCGCCAGCGAGATCCGGCCCAAGGACAAGGGCGCGAAGCAAGCGCTCGGCGAGGCCAAGAAGAAGGCGGCCGGCAAGTAGAGGGCGGTTCGTGGCGCGGAGGACGTCACGTCGTCGGCGTAGCCACTGGAGGCGCCGGTTCCTGCGCTGTCGGGCGCGCAGTCCAGTGGATGAGCCGGCACCGGCGAGGCCGGCACGCGGCGCGCAGCCCGAGCTTCAGGCGAAGCTGAGCATGAGAGAGACGAACAGGATCGCGGTGATCGTCAGCATCGCGCCGCCGAGGCCCCACTCCTGGAACATCGAGTTCTCGCGAGGCGCGGAGTAGACGATGCGCTTCACGTCGTCAGGGATGCCGCCGAGGATGCCGTCGCGGAGCTCTCCGAGGGCGGCGAACACCGGGCGCAGCAGGTGTTTCCACAGGGCGGGGAACATGCGGCGGTAGAACCAGTCGGCGTCGATGGTGATCGTCAGGGTGCGCTTGAGGACCGGGAGCAGCACGAAGAAGGCGAGGCCCGAGAACAGCAGCAGCTGGAGCTGGCTGAGCACGTGCGCGCCGGTGTAGGGCACGTAGAGGGTCTCGCCGGCCGCGGCCGGATACGGGAGGATCGCGTAGAGCGGCCCATAGACCCCGGGGATGCCGAGGCCGACGCAGAGCACGGCGAAGAAGATCATCGCCGCGCGCATGTTCCACGGCGGGTCGGGCGGACGCAGGCCCGAGTCCTTCTGGAAGAACACGAACCACGGGAACTTGATGCCGGCGTGCAGGAACACGCCCGCGGAGGCGGCGGTCAGCACGAACCAGGCCAGCGCGTGGTGCTGGTCGGCGGCGGCCTGGTTGATCATCGACTTGGTGACGAAGCCGGAGGTCAGCGGGAACGAGGAGATGGCGAGCGCGCCGACGATGCCGCAGATCATCGTGATCGGCATCGAGTGATAGAGGCCGCCGAGGTCGGTGCACTTGCGCTTGCCCGTCATGTACAGGACGCTGCCGGCCGACATCAGCAGCAGCGCCTTGTAGATGATGTGGGCGAAGGCGTGGGCGGCGGCGCCGTTGAGGGCCATCGCGGTGCCGATGCCGATGCCGCAGACCATGAACCCGACCTGGTTGACGATCGAGTAGGCGAGGATCCGCCGCATGTCGTTCTCGAGGATCGCGTAGACGATGCCATAGACGGCCATCGCCAGGCCGACGTAGACCAGCAGCTCGGTGCCGGCGAACAGCAGCATCAGCACGTAGACGGCCGTCTTGGTCGTGAACGCCGAGAGGAACACGGTGCCGCTCTCGGAGGCCTCGGGGTAGGTGTCGGCCAGCCACGAGCCGAGCGGCGGCGCGGCGGCGTTGACCAGCACGCCGATCAGGATCAGCCAGGGCGCGGCTTGACCTGCCCCAAAGGACAGGGCATCGAAGCCGGCCGCGCCGAATCCGAAGTGGGACAGCGCCAGCGGGTCGGCTACGCCCTGCGACTGCAGCGCGAACACGTGGGCGAGGATGCCGGCCATCAGCACGACGCCGCCGACGAGGTGGACGAGGGCGTAGCGCAGGCCGGCGCGGGCGGACTCGCGGGTGCCGGCGCTCCAGACCACGACGGTCGAGCCGACGGCCATCAGCTCCCAGAAGATGAAGAGGCTGAGGATGTCGCCGGCGAAGGTGACGCAGATGGCGCTGCCGGCGTAGACGAAGGCGGCGGGCAGCTCGACCTGCCAGCGCTTGCCGCGTTCGCTGGCGAGGCCGGTGATCGGGTGGGCGAAGAGGGCGCCGCCGAAGGCCATCAGCGCGAAGATGGTGGCGAACACGGCGGTGGCCGGCTGCCAGGACAGCACGGTCAGCGTGTAGTCGCCCATGAAGGGCATGGTCACGCTGAGGTCGCCGGGCAGGGTCCAGATGGCGGCGAGGGTCAGCAGCGGCAGCGCGAGGGCGACGGCCGGGCCGGCGCCGCGCAGCAGCGGGAGCAGCAGACCGCCGAGGATCAGGATGAGGCCCGGAGGCGGGAGGCCGGCGGCGTCAATCATCGTAGTAGGTGTCCCTTCGCTTGAGCAGGAGGCCGACGACGAACTTCGAGACGAGGACCATCGCCGCGCACACGGCGAAGCCGTACCAGGCGTGGAAGCCGAAGCTGCCGTCGATGCCGAAGTGGGGGTGGTGCTCGACGAGCCCGTCGGCGGCCACCAGCAGGGCGAGCACGACCAGCGAGACGATCCAGAGCAGGCGGATGGTGCGGGGGTCCTCGAGCTTCACGGCAGCAGGCCCTTTCGCAGCTGGGTGGCGAGGTCGATCGCCAGGTCCGAGTAGAAGAAGAAGGCGACGGTCACCGCGGCGGTGCAGCACAGGGCGACGACCATCGGCCACGGCGCCTCGCCGTGCGCGCCCGGGACGTGGAGCTTGCCGTGGACGTGGCTGTGGGCCTCGCTGTGGTCGGCCTCGTCGCCGAACACGCCGTCGGTGGCGGTCGGGTGGTCGAGCGGGTGCTCGGGGTCCTCCTCGAAGGCGCCGTGGTCGCCGTGGTGCTCGCGGCCCGGGGGCGGCGGCGCGCGGAAGAACGCGCGGTAGATGATCGGCAGGAAGTAGCCGGCGTTGAGCAGGGTGCTGAGGATGACGACGACGATGACGAAGACGTACTCGGTCTCCCAGGCGGCGCTCAGCAGGTACCACTTGCTGATGAAGCCGGCGGTCGGCGGCAGGCCGATCATCGACAGCGCGCCGATGGTGAAGGCGCCCATGGTGAAGGGCATGCGCCGGCCGATGCCGTCGAGCTGGCTGACCTCGGTCTTGTGCGACGCGGTGTAGATCGAGCCGGCCGCGAAGAACAGGGTGATCTTGCCGAAGGCGTGGGCGGCGATGTGCAGGGTCGCGGCCATCAGCGACAGCGGGGACAGCAGCGCCGCGGCGATGATGACGTAGGACAGCTGCGAGATGGTCGAGTAGGCGAGGCGACGCTTGAGGTTGTCCTGGAACAGGGCGATGAAGCTGGCGATCAGGATCGTCGCGCCGGCCATGAAGATCAGCCAGCTGCCCTGGCCGGCCGAGATCAGGGTCAGCGGGCCGAAGGTGTAGACGATCACCTTGACGACGCTGAATACGCCGGCCTTGACGACGGCGACCGCGTGCAACAGCGCGCTGACCGGCGTCGGCGCGACCATGGCGGCCGGCAGCCAGCGGTGCATCGGCATCAGCGCGGCCTTGCCGATGCCGTACATGTAGAGGATGAAGAGCGTGCCGAGCACCGGGGCGGTCAGGCTGCCGCTGGCGAGCGCCCTGGTGAACACGCCACCTGGCTTGAAGGCCATGTCGCCGGTATAGACGTAGGTGGCGATGATGCCGGCGAGCAGGAAGCAGACCGAGGTGCCGACGAGGATGCCGAGGTAGGTCCGGGCCGAGCGCAGCGCCTCCGCGGTGCCCTTGTGGGCGACCAGCGGGTAGGTCGTCAGGGTCAGCATCTCGTAGAAGACGAACAGGGTGAACAGGTTGCCGGCGAAGGCGAGGCCCATGACGCTGGCGATGGCGAGCGCGAAGCACACGTAGAAGCGGGTCTGGTGCTTCTCCGCGTTGCCGCGCATGTAGCCGATCGAGTACAGCGAGTTCAGGATCCACAGGCTGGCGGCGATCAGCGCGAACACCATGCCGAGCGGCTCGACCTTGAGCTCGAGGAAGACGCCGGGCACGACCTCGACCAGGCGCAGCGGCGGGGCCTTGGCGTAGACGGCCCAGAAGTTGGGCGCGAGCACGCGGGGCACGATGCTGGCGACGGTGTAGAGCAGGGTGCCGGCGGTGCCGAGGGTCAGGGCCTCGCGCAGGTTGGGCCACCGCCCGGTCAGCGCGATCAGCAGGGCGCCGATCAGCGGGATGTAGATCGCCAGCAGCGGCGGAGACAGGTCGAACATCATGGGCCGACTCCGAGCAGCGCCTTCGCTGCGGTCACCGAGATCTTGCCGGTGAAGGTGGCGTTGATGCCGAAGAACACGCTGGCGCCGATCATCACCCACATCGGGATCAGCATCAGCAGCGGGGCCTCCTTGACCGGGCGGTCGTCGTCGGGCTCCTGGAAGTACGCGGCCTCGACGACCCGCCAGGTGTAGACGACGGCGAGCAGCGAGCCGAGCAGGACCACGCCGGCGAGCGGCCACATGTGCGGGCGGTCGAGGCAGCCTTGCACGAGGTACCACTTGCTGATGAAGCCGGCGGTCAGCGGGAAGCCGACGAGGCCGAGGCCGCCGACCGTGAAGGCGGCCATGGTCAGCGGCATCTTGCGGCCGAGGCCGCGCACGCTGCGGATGTCGCAGCGGTCGAGGCGGTAGACGATCGCGCCGAGGGCCATGAACATGCCGCCCTTCATCAGGGCGTGGTTCAGGATGTGGGCGACCGAGCCGGCGACGCCGTTGACGTTGGCGAGCGAGAAGCCGAGCACGATGTAGCCGATTTGGCCGACGCTCGAGTACGCGAGCAGGCGCTTGAGGTTGGTCTGGCGGATCGCCGTCACGCCGGTGACGAGGATGCCGGCGGTGGCGCAGCTGGCCAGGATCAGGGTGGTCGGCATGGTGATGAAGCTGAAGCCGACCCCGAAGATCGTGAACATGAAGCGGAAGGCCATGTACACGCCGACCTTGGTCGCGGTCGCCGCGAGCAGGGCGGACACGGCCGAGGGCGCGTAGGTGTAGGCGCGCGGCAGCCACATGTGCAGCGGGAACAGGGCCATCTTCATGCTGAGGCCGACCAGCAGGAGGGCGAAGGCGACCAGCACGGTGCGGCTCTCGAGGATGCCCGGGACGCTCATCAGGCGCTCGTGCATGTCCTGCATGTTGAGCGTGCCGGTGATCATCATCAGGTAGCCGATGCCCAGCAGGATGAAGCTGGCGCCGACGCTGCCGAGGATCAGGTAGCGCAGGCTGGCCGTCAGGGCGCCGCGGTGCCGGTCCTTGCCCATGGCGATCAGGGCGTAGACCGTCAGCGACGAGATCTCGAGCAGCACGTAGACGTTGAAGGTGTCGCCGGTGACGGTGATGCCGAGCAGGCCGCACAGCGCGAGCAACCAGACCGCGTAGAAGAAGTTGTGGCGATCGGCGGGGATCTCCTTCTCGACGCTGTGCTTGGCGTAGACCGTGGTGACGAAGCCGACGCCGGCGACGATCAGCAGGATGAAGGCGTTGAGCGCGTCGACCCGGTACTCGATGCCCCACTGCCGCGGCCAGTTGCCGAGCTCGTAGCTGACCATGCCGGTCGGGCTGGCGAGCACCCGCTGTATCAACTGCAGGGCCAGGTAAAAGACGGTGCCGGTGACCGCGGTCGCCCAGGCCCACGGCTTCCAGCCCTTGCCGGTGGCGATCGTCAGCACCCCGAAGATCAGCGGGATCGTGACGATCAGGACGGGGAGATGGGCCTGCCAACCAGGCCCTTGGAGCAGGTCAGGCACCTGACGCAGGTCAAGCATGGTGGTGGGCCTCGGCATCATCGGCGGCGTCGGGGGCCTGGCCGGCCCGGAACTCGATGAGGCGGTCTTCGTGGTCCATGCGCTCGATCTCGTCGGCCTCGATGGTCCCGTAGCTGCGCTTGATGTTGACGATCAGGGCGAGGGCGACCGCGAGGATGCTGACGCCGACGACGATCGCGGTCAGGATCAGCACGTGCGGCAGCGGGTTGTCGTAGGGGCCCTGGAACTTCTGGGCGCCGTCGTCGATGGTGGTCCAGATCGGGGCGGTGCCGCCGTCGACCACGGCCATGGAGATGTAGTAGAGGAAGATGCCGGTCTGGAACAGGCCGAGCGCGATCGCCTGCTTGATCAGGTTGGGCTTGGCGATCACGCCATAGAGCCCGATCATCATCAGGATGACGTAGATCCAGTAGTTGTAGATCCCGAGGACGTCGGTCATTTCGCCTGCTCTTCCGCGAGCTGGTTGAAGATCGTGACCATGACCATGCTGACCGTGAGCCCGACCCCGTACTCGACCAGAGTCATGCCGAGCGCCTCGCCGTCGCCGGGGCTGAGGCTGTTGAGCTGCGCGTAGTCGAGGAAGTTGCCGCCGAGCAGCAGGCAGGCGGCGCCGGTGCCGGCGTACATCAGCACGCCGAGGCCGGTCAGCAGGTCGCAGACCGGCGGCGGCAGCACGCGGTAGAGGGCGGGGCGCCCGAAGATCAGCGCGAACAGGATGAAGGCGCAGGCGACCACGACGCCGCCCTGGAAGCCGCCGCCGGGGCCGAGCTCGCCGTGGGTGATGACGTAGAGGCCGAACAGCAGGATGAAGGGGATCGACATCTTGGCGACGACCCGCAAGACCGGCTGATCGGCCAGCGGCGCGCTGCGCTGCAGGTAGCCCTCGCGCCGCGGGCGACGCAGCAGCATGATTAGAGACATGCCGGCCGTGAAGATCACGGTGGTCTCGAACATGGTGTCGTAGCCGCGGTAGGCCGCGAGCAGCGAGGTGACCGAGTTCGGGACGTGGCCGTTGAAGTCGTCGGCCGGGTGCTGGTGGTGGTCGGCCTCGGCGGGGTGGGCGGCGTGTACTTCGTCGCCGAGGACCTTCGGGAGCATGATGCCGTGCTGGGCCAGCACCGAGTTCTCGCGCCAGCCGGTGTCGGTCGGGTCGACGGGCACGCTGGCGACGGCGCCGTTGAAGCTGCGGTACTCGGCGGGGTCGAAGCCCGCGGGCGGGGGCTGCTTGCCGGCGGTGCTGTTGGCGAAGCCGACGGTCTGGGCCATCATCTCCGGGACGCGGAAGTGGTGGATCGGGGCCTTCGGGTCGCCGAAGCGCGGCATGTCGAAGGTGCCGTAGATCAGGGCGACGCCGCACAGGGCGGTCAAGAGCAGCGCCCGCCAGTGCACGCGCTGCTTGAGCGGCTTCTCCTCGCGGGCGGTGTGCACGAGGGTGCCGATCAGGAGGATCGTCGAGATGCCGCCGCCGACCGCCGCCTCGGTGAAGGCGACGTCCATCGCGTGCATGTTCACCCAGACGAGCGCCAGCAGCAGGCTGTAGACGCTGGTCAGCATCGCCGAGGCGTAGAGGTTTCGCACCTCGATGATGGCGACGGCGGTGACGGTGACGAGCAGCAGCAGCAGCGTGTCGATCAGGACGACGGCGGTCACGGCTCACCTCCGGGGTCGCCCTTGGTCCACGGGCGCAGGTCGTGCAAGTGGGCGGCCTTGGTGATCGCGTGGGTGGCGGTGGGCGCGGCGATCATCAGGATCAGGGCGACCATCACCAGCTTGAGCTGGGTCAGCAGGTCGGGGGTGACGAACACGAGGCCGATGAAGATCAGGAGCTGACCGAGCGAGTCGGTCTTGCCGGCGGTGTGCAGCCGCGTATAGAAGTCGGGCATGCGCAGCAGCCCGTAGGCGCCGGTCACCGAGATGATGCAGCCGAGCGCGAGGAAGACGGTGGTGACGATCTCAGTGACCTGCATGCGGCGCCCGTTAGTCCAGTCGGCCCTTTTCGGCGAACTTGAGGATCGCGATCGTGGTGATGAAGCTGACCAGCGCGTAGATGATCGCCATGTCGATGAACTCGGTGCGTCCGCTGACGTAGCCGAGCAGGGTGACGAAGACGATCGTCTTGGTGCCGAGCGCGTTGGTCGCGAGGATGCGGTCGTAGACGGTGGGTCCGGCGATCGCACGGATCAGGATCATGAACATGCCGACGAGCAGGGCGACGGCGGTAGCGAGGTAGACCCAGGACACGGCGGCTAGCCCTCCAGTCGCTTGACGTGGCGCTCCATGTCACCCTCGAGCAGGCCGTCCTCGCCGTCCTGGGTCAGGCAGTGGATCAGCATCGTCTTGTCGTCGACCGAGACCGTCACGGTGCCCGGCGTCAGGGTGATCGAGTTGGCGTAAGTGGTGGTGACGAAGGCGTGCCGGGTGCTGTACGGGATCCGCGCCATGCGGGGGTCGATCGGCAGCGACGAGGACCAGGTCCGCTTGAACACGTCCCAGTTCGAGAGGAGCACCTGCCAGGCCAGGTAGGGGACGTACAGGATGGCGCGCGGGTAAAATCGCACGGGCACGCCCTCATCGTCCAGCAGGCCCATCCGCTGGCCCATCCAGACCACGAAGGTGATGCAAAGCAGACCCACCACGAGCAGGAAGCCGTTGTGGAACTGCCCTGAAAGCAGCGCCCAGTACGCGCCCAGCAGCAGGAAAAGGAACAGAGCGGGCATCATCTGCAACATAAACGCTATCTGTTTGCGCCAGACGTGCCTATAGAAAAGATCGCGCGCTGGCGGCCCGGCGGACCCCCTTGTGCAGAGGACACCCTTCGCCATACTTCCCGGCCCGTGTCCGCCTCACCGACCCTCAAGCGTTCGAGCCCGACTGGTTCGGTCTTTGGTTCGGTCTTTGGTTCGGTTCCTGGCTCTGTGCACGGGCCGCTGCATCATCTTGGGTGGCTGCAGTTGTGTGTGCGTCTCGGTGAACACCTGCGCACGCCGATGGCGCTGGCGCGGCTCGAGGGCGAGATCGACGCCGGGACCGACGAATTGCTGGCCGCCGAGGCTTATGCGGCGAGCGTCGCGGGTCGCAGCGCCGACGCGGACGCTGTTTCGCTGCGGCTGCGCGAGCAGGACGGGTTCGCGGCGATGCTCGCCGTGCAGGCCTCGCGTTTGGAGGGTGGTGGCGGGCTGTCCGGGGCGCTGGCGACGACGAGCGATCTCCTCGAGGTGGCGCGGCGTGCCGGGCTCGGCCTGACCCTCAGCGCGGCGGAGATGTACGCGACCTTGCAGCAGCTGCAGGCGGCGGCGGTCGGCGTCGATCTGCACGCGGCGGTCCGCGGCGAGCGTGGCTACGCGGGCAACCCCGGGGTGGCGGCG
>NZ_JACCSO010000761.1 GCF_013812955.1 Nannocystis sp.
GCCCATCCTCCGAGCCGCTCCCGTCCCCCGGCGCTGCACCGGCCCCGCAACAACCTGTCCCCACGGACAGCCTCCCCGCCGACCTCGGCGCCGTGCTGCCTGCCCTGACCCGGCGCCCATCCTCCGAGCCGCTCCCGTCCCCCGACGCGGCCCCGCAACAACCTGTCCCCACGGACAGCCTCGCCGCCGACCACGGCGCCGCGCTGCCTGCCCTGACCCGGCGCCCATCCTCCGAGCCGCTCCCGTCCCCCGGCGCTGCCCCGGCTCCGCAACAACCTGTCCCCACGGACAGCCCCGTGCAGCCTGCCCTGACCCGGCGCCCCTCCTCCGAGCCGCTCCTCTCGCCCGCCCTCGCCCCCGGCGATGCCGCGGCCCCGCAACAACCTGTCCCCACGGACAGCCCCGCCGCCGATCGCAGCGCCGTGCGGCCTGGCCTGAGCCGGCGGCCCGCGTCCGAGCCGCTCCTGTCGCCCGCCGTGCTCGCCGGACGCCCTCAGCCACGCCCCGCTCAACCGAGCATCAGCGGCGAGATCGGCGAGCTCAAGGGGGCCACCCCTCGCGCCGAAGCACAGGTCCCTGCCGAGCCCGCCGAAGCCTCACCCGCACCTGTCCCGACGGACAGCCTCACCGCCCCGGCGCCCACGCCGGGCGGCCTGCACCTGCCGAACCTGGTCGCCCCGCCTGGCCGTCGTGGCCTCGGCAAGAAGGGCGACCGCGCGCGACCGTCCGAGTCCGGGCTGGTCATGCCCGACCTGCGCCGCGCTTCGGATCCGGCGACCACGGCCATGCCGGTGCTCTCGATCCCCACCTCCTTGATCGCCCCGACCCCGCTGCCCGGGGCCCAGCGCCGCGGCAGCCGAACCGGGCTCTACCCGGTCCCGCCGCGCGCGGACGAGATCACGCTCAACATGCCGCGCCTGGTCCGCGACGACGTCGCCGACGTCGCCGCCGCCGCCCAGCCGCCCGCGCCCGCCACGGACCTGTCCTCCGGGACAGCCGCGACCGAGCCCGCCACACTCGCCGCCGACCTGACCCAAAAGCCAGCTCCCGAGACCTCCGACGCCGCCCCCCCCGAGACGAGCACCGACACGTCCGACGCCGCCATGGATCCGACGGCGACCGAGCTCTCCGCCGAGACCTCGGCCACGGACGCGGTCGTCGAGGCGATCGCCGACGCCATGACCGCGGCCGCACGCGCCGCCGAGCGCGAGGATTACCTGTCCTCCGAGAAAGCCCCCCGGAGCGTGCACCAGGCCGCCACGCTCGGCAGCGACACCGCCACGCCGCCGGACGCCGACGAGCTGCTCGAGGCCTATCTCAACGACCCCAACGACGCCGAGGCCCGCGCGGCCCTGACGCAGCTGGGCCCACAGGGCCTCGCGCGGGTCGCCGCGCGCTTCCCCGGCCCGATCGACCTCGGCGATCAGACCAACGCCCGCTCGTTCCCGCCGCCGAGCGCCCACGGCCCCCTGCTGCGCGCCTGCGTCGAGATCGGCCCGGCCATCACCCCGTTCATCCTCGAGCTGCTCGAGTACCCGCGCCCGCAGCTGCGCTTCTACGCCGCCTTCGTGTTCCAGGAGCTCCGCGATCCCCGCTGCCTGCGTGCACTCGCCCAGCACGCCTTCGACCCCGACGCCGACGTGCGACTGATCGCAACCCGCGTGCTCGAGTCCTACAGCCGGGTCGAGGGCTTCATCGCCGCCACCGAACTCGTGCGAAGCGAGCTGCGCTCCCGCGACCGCGAGCGCGCCCTGCTGGCCGCCGAGGCCGCCGGCACCCTGCGCGACACCCAGGCCGTCTACACCCTGATCGAGCTGCTCTCCGTCCGCGACAAGCAAGTCCGCGAGACGGCCCTCGAGGCCCTGTGCTCGATCACCGCCAAACACCTCGGCTACCGCCCCGCCAAGTGGCGCGCCTGGTACGACGAGCACGGCCAGGAGACCCGCGTCGAGTGGGTCATCGAGGCGCTGCGCCACCGCGACGCCGCCGTCCGCCGCTGGGCCGCCGACGAGCTCATCCGCATCACGGGCCACCACGTCACCGCACCCGCGGGCGAAAAACTGACCGCGAAGTTCCTCTTCCACGCCTGGCAACAATGGTGGATGGCCGGCGCCACCGACCGTAGCTCCTCCTGACGTCGCACGTGCCAGTGCTGTCGCACGCGCCACTCGATGCCCGGGTCGTGCGGACGTGCCACTCGATGCCCAGGTCGTGCGGATGACGTCGCACGGGTCAGCGCGGAGCCGGCTCTCGGCCATCCCGAACAACAAAAGACTTAAGCACGAAGCGCATGGGCAAGGATCCCGAGCCCCATGTTGATCGAGTTACAGGCGATCATCACGACCCCGACCCACCAGAACCGCCGGCGCACCCCGGGCAGCTCCGCCGCGCCAGCGAACACCCGCAGCGGCCAGAGCACCCAGGAGACGTAGACGAACAGCGCGAGCGAGATCAGGAGCAGCCCGGTCTTCACCCCGACGATCCAGCCCCAGCCAGCGGCCGCGTGCGGCGCGATCTGCAGCGTCAGCGCGATCCCCGACGCGATGATCCCCACGATGCCCGCGACCACCTTCCAGCGGGCCCCATGCACGACTGTGAAGATGAAGTCCTCGAAGGTGCTGCTGCCGGAGAAGAAGCGTTCGGCTCGCGGGTGCAGGACGAACACGCTGAAGGCCATCGCCCCGATCCACACGCCGCCGCCGAGCACGTGGACCCCGATGATCAGCGCCGCGGTGAGGATCTCCGTCATGTGGGCTGCAGCATAGCCCGGCTGGCGCGGCGTGATAAAGTCCGCGCCGCCATGACCTCGGCCACTGCGGGCAGCTTCGAGTTCGATCATGTCATCATCGGCGGCGGCTCTGCCGGCTGCGTCGCGGCGGGCCAGCTCTCGGCCGATCCGCGCGTGCGCGTGCTGCTGCTCGAGCAGGGCGACCCTGCCGAGCAGCACCCCGAGACCTTGCGCGCCGACGGTTACAAGGACGCCTTCATCAACGACGCGCTGATGTACGAGCGCTTCTCGGTGCCGCAGGCCGGCTGTCTGCGGCGGCCGCTGTTCATGGGTTCGGGGCGCGGCATGGGCGGCAGCGGCTCGATCAACGCCATGGTGTATCTGCGCGGCTCGGCCGCTGACTTTCGCGCGTGGGACAGCCCCGACTGGTCGTGGTCGGCGGTCGAGCCCGACTTTCGCGCGATCGAGCGGGTGCTCGACGTGCACCGTCGCGAGCCGACCGAGTTCACCGAGGCCGCGATCGGTGCGGCCGAGGCCGCCGGTTTTCGGCGCCAGCACGACCTCAACGACGGCGACTTCCTCGGCGGCCTCGGCTACGAGTGGATGAACTACGCCGGCGATCAGCGCCGCAACGCCTACGTCGGCTTCGTGCAGCCGCACCTCGACCGTCCCAACCTGGTCGTGCTGACCGGCGCTGCGGTGCACCGCCTCGTCTTCGACGCCAGCCGGCGCGTGACTGCGGTCGAGTTCGAGCACCAGGGCGCGCTGCGCTGCGCCCAGGTCCGCCGCGAGGCGCTGCTGTGCGCCGGTGCGCTCGAGTCACCGAAGCTGCTGATGCTCTCCGGCATCGGTCCGCGCGCGCAGCTGGTCGCGCATGGCATCGCGCCGGTCTTCGACTTGCCGGGCGTCGGCGAGAATTTCCAGGACCACCCGAACGTCACCCTGTTCCACCTCGCGCGCCGCGACGTCGACTGCAACTATCCGCAGGTCTACGGGTTTCACCGCGCCAACCCTGACACATCGCTGCCGCCGGATCAGGCCGACACTTGCTTCGTCGTTTATCCGGCGCGCTCGAGCTTTCGCGAGGCCTTCATGCGCATGTTGCCGGCGCTGACCGTGCCGCCGGCGCTGTATCATCGGACCCGGCTGCCGCGCCTGGTGCGGGCCGCCGTCTCGCTCGGGTTCAGGCCCGCGGCCGTGCGCGCGCTGGTGCGGCGGATCTACGGGCTGGTCGTCGTGCTCGGCAAACCGAAGAGTCGCGGCAGCGTGCGGCTCGCCTCGGCGCGTCCCGGCGACTTCCCGCGCATCGACCCCGCGTACTTCGCCGACCCCGAGGACATGGACACCATGATCAAGGGTGTCGACCTCGCGCGGCGGATCGCCGATGGTGGGCCGCTGCGGGCCTTCGGCAACACCGAGCTGCTGCCGGGGCGCTGGGCCGCGGGCCAAAGGGCAAAGGCCGCCTTCATCCGTGCCATGGCTATGACCACCTATCACTACGCGGGCACCTGCGCGATGGGACAGGGCGTCGGCTCGGTGGTCGACGACCGCTTGCGGGTCCGCGGCGTCACCGGCTTGCGGGTCGCCGACGCCTCGATCATGCCGGTCGTCCCGGTCTCCGCGCTCAACGCCCCGAGCATGTTGATCGGCTACAAGGCGGCCGCCTTCCTGCGCGAGGACGCCACCTGAGCCCGGCTGTCTCATCAGACAGCCGGCCGTCAGCCGTCAGCCGGCGCTCCATCGGTTGACCTCGGAGCCGCTCGGATCGATCGCAAGATCGACGACCACGAGCACCCGGTCTTGCAGCTTGATCGCCCCGGCCAGCGCCTTGTATGGGCTGATGCCCCAGCGGCTCGGCACCAGCGTGACCTCGCCGCGCAGTCGATCACCGGCGACCTGAACCGGCACGCGCACTGTGGCGCTACGACCGGCCAGCGTCAGCTCGCCCTCCACGGCGCCGCCGCCCGCGACGATCTGGCCGCGAAAGCTGGCCTCTGGGAAGCGGTCCAGGTGCAGCACCTCCTGGGCGATGTTTTCGCCGATCTTGCGGCGGTCGCTGTCCGAGAGCGCCTTCACGTCGACCTGGCCGCGGCGATCCATCGCGCCGTCGACGTGCAGCGAGGCCGGCCAGAATCGGCCCTCGACCGTCGCGCCGTCGCGCAGGATCTCGAAGCGACCCAGGGTCAGGCGCAGGTCGTGGGCGAGGCGGGCCAGCAGGCCGTCCTTGTATGTGAACACCTGGATCGTGCCGGTACCACTGGTCGCGCTGGTCATGCTGGTCATGCTGGCCTCTCTTATCACGGAGTCGCGGCTGGGCCCGGCGTCGGCGACACCATCCGCACGGCGCGCTGCGGCACGGGGACGACGACCTGCTCGGCCTTGAAGCGCCGGTGCAATCGCTTCATCAGCGTGTGGGTGATCAGGAACCGATCCTGGAAGTTGCGGATCGCGACATAGGCCTTGAACTGGAGCGCGGACTCGGCGAAGGCCTTGAAGCGGACCAGCGGCGGCTCCTCGCCGCGCAGCCCCGGGATGTCGGCGGCGGCGCGGACGAGCTCGTCGAGCACGAGGGTCTCGATGCGCTCGGGGTCCTCGTCGTGGTCGACGATGAATTCCAGGGTCACGAACATGCCGGTGTCGGAGCGGCTGTAATTGACCATCACCGACTCGGCGAGCTTCTTGTTGGGGATGAAGATCTGGGTGCCGACCAGCGTGCGCAGGGTGGTCGCGCGCCAGCCGACGTCGGCGACGAAGCCCTCGAGTTCGCCGGTCTCGCCGAGCTCGATGTAGTCGCCGACGCGGATCTGGCGGGCCAGCGTCAGGTTCACCCCGGAGAACACGTTGGGGAGGGTGTCCTGGAACGCCAGCGCGACCGCGAGGCCGCCGACCCCGAGCGCGGTGAACATCGGCACCACCGAGATCCCGAACAGCGCGAGCACGGCGACCATGCCGACGATGACCAGCAGCGCGGTCGAGATGTAGCGGACCAGGGTCGTGCCGCCGACCCCGGCGTCGGCGGCCCGCGCGTTGACCGTGGCGAGCCGCGAGACCAGGCCCACCAGCGCCAGCGTCACCGAGATGATCAGCATCGCGGCGACGACGTTCTGGGCGATGGTGATCGAGCGGGGCCGCCACGGCAGCGCCTCCAGCTGCGCGAAGATCGTGCCGAGCACCGTCCAGGCGATGGCTCGCCGCTTCAGGGCGTCGACGACGATGTCGTCGTAGGGGATCGCGTTTCTGGCGCTCAGCCGCTGCAGCCAGCGCAGCACGGTCAAGCGAGCGACCACGGCGATCGCCGCGGCGAGCAGCACGGTCAGGGTCGGGTCGAGATACGGCCGCAACCAGCGCGGCAAGGAGTGCGCGAGCAGGCTGTAGAGGTCCTGAAACAGAGAGAGGTCCATACCGGGAGGTCCAGGCCGCCCGAATAGCACGGCTCGTGAGCGACGGGGCTAGTGGGCTGCGGGCTAGATGGGGCTAAAGGCTCATGGAGCGACGAGGGCGACCAGCGCGGCGATCTGCTCCGGGATCAGCATGTATTCGAAGGCCGCGATCGCCAGGAACGGACCGAAGGGCACGCGCGCGCCCATGACTCCCTCGCCGTCGGCGCCGAGCTCGGGGTCGTCGCCGTGGACCTCCTGCAGGTCGCTGGTGGCCAGGCGCTTGCCGAGGATCAGCAGCGGCACGGCGACCAGCAGGCCCTGGATGGCCCCGGCCGCGATCGCCCACAGCAGGCCCTGCGCGCCGCAGAACGCCCCGATCATCAGCAGCAGCTTGCCGTCGCCGAGGCCGAGCGCCTCGAGGCCGCGCCAGCGCAGGTAGACCCAGCGCAGCCCGGCGATCAGCAGATAGCCGGCCGAGCCGGCGACCAGGGCCTCGACGAGGCCGACGCCGAGCACCTGCGGGGCGACGCCGGCGACGATGAAGCCGAGGGCCGCGACCGGCAGCACGACCTCGTTGGGGATCACCCACAGGTCGATGTCGGTATAGGTCACGATCAGCAGGGCGAGGCCGAAGACCAGCCACAACAACCAGGCGGCGATGCCCGGGCCGCCGCCGGCGACCAGCGGGCGCAGCACGTGCTGCATGTACAGCGCGAAGCTCATCACCCCGGCGAGCATCTCGACGACCAGGTAGCGCAGGCTGATCTTCGCGCCGCAGCGGCGGCAGGCGCCGCGCAGCAGCAGGTACGAGAGGATGGGGATGTTGTCGTACCAGGCGATCGGCGCCTCGCAGCCGGGGCAATGCGAGCCGGGCCGGACCACGCTCAGGTCCCGCGGCACCCTGTAGATCACCACGTTGGCGAAGCTGCCCCACAGCGCGCCGAACAGGAACGCCAGCGCCGGCGCCCACGCGGACATCAGCAGCATCACCAGCCGCGGGTCGACATCGACGGGCATGACCTCTTGCATCGGCGGCGAGCCTAGCGCGACGCCAGGCCCGGCGCACATGTCCCGCACGCGCGCTCCGTGTTAGGCTCGCGCCCCGTGACCCGCCCCCGTCCCGCCCAGGCCGCCCCGCGGCTGCTCGCTGCGACCCTCCCTGCGACCCTCGCAGGGA
>NZ_JACCSO010000775.1 GCF_013812955.1 Nannocystis sp.
TGGCGGGCCAGTGCCGCCACGCGCCGGGTGTCCAGGCCCGATCGGATCAGCGAAAGCGGAAGGTGACCTCGACAGTGGCCCTCACCGTGATCTCGCCGGGTAGCACCGGGGTCTCGGGGGCGTTGTCCGCCATCGCCATGCGGGCGCTCTTGAAGAGCACCGGCTCGCTGACCTGGGGCACTTCGATCCTCTCCGGGCCCTGGATGCGCACCTTCATCGCCCGCGTGACCACCTCGGCCTCGTCGCGCGCGGACTTCACGGCGGCCAGCAGCGCCTGCTTGCGGTGGCCGGCCTCGTCGCGCAGGCGAAAGGTCAGGCCGCCGCCGTGGGTGGCGCCCGCGGCGATGCCCGCGTCGTAGACGGCGCCGGCCATCTCGACCCGGATGTCGACGACGACGGCATTGATCGCCTCATAGCCGCCGAGCTTGTTGGTCTCGGTCTCCTTGTCCCAGGTGTAGAACGGGCCGACGCGGATGCCGGCGGTGGCGATCGCGTCCTGGGATACGCCTTGCTGTTTGACAGCTGCGATCACCTGATCGGCGATCTTCGCGTTCTCGCGGATCGCGTCGCTGGCGCTGTCGGCCCGCGTGACTACCGCGAGGTCGATCGTGGCCTGATCGGCGCGGGCTCGGATCTGCGCCGTGCCGGTGACGGTGATTGTTCCTTTGGTGCCTAACATGCCGTGGACCCTGAGCGGACTCTGCCGCCCAAGCCGGTGCCGACCCCCCGAATCGACGTATATTCGCGGATATCGCCGTTTTGTCGCGTGATATCGGCGACTGCGAGCATTGCTCCGCGCTTTGATCGCAGGGCCCGCTGCGTCGCCGGCTGCGCCGTAAATCCATGCTCGCAATCCATGTTCGCAATCCATGCTCGCAATTCATGCTCGCAATGCTCGCAATCCACGCAATCCACGCAATGCTCGCAATGCTCGCAATCCATCGTTCGCGGCGCGCCCGGCTGCTCGTGAGCCGCACGCCGCGCGAGGCGTCACGGACGCGCTGCGAGGCGATCGCGGACGCCAGCGGCGAGCTCGTAGGAGCGCAGGCGGGCGTCGTGATCGTGGATCATGGCGCTGACGATCAGCTCGTCGACTTCGACGCGGGCGAGGAATGCCTCGAGCTCGCGGTGCACGGTGTCCGGCGCGCCGACGAAGCTGCAGGCCAGCAGCTCCGCGAGGCCGGCGCGCTCCTGCGGGGTGAGGCGCTCCTCGTAGCCGTCGACGGGCGGCGGCAGCGGTCCCGGTCGGCCGCGGCGCAGCTGGATGAAGGCCTGTTGCAGGGAGCTGAGCAGCCGGCGCGCCGCGGCGTCGGTGTCGGCGACGATGATATTGACGCCGATCATCGCGTAAGGGCGCTGCAACCGGGCCGAGGGCCGGAACCGGCTGCGATAGACCTCGAGCGCCTGCATCAGCTGGGCCGGCGCGAAGTGAGAGGCGAAGGCGAAGGGCAGGCCGAGCGCTGCGGCGAGCTGGGCGCCGAACAGGCTCGAGCCGAGGATCCAGACGTCGACCTTGGCGCCGGCGCCTGGTACCGCTTGCACGGGCTGGCCGGGCTGGGCGGGTTGAAAGTAGCCGAGCAGCTCGACGACATCGTCGGGGAAGGTGTCGACCTCGCCGGCGAGGGTGCGACGCAGCGCGTGGGTGGTGCGTGGGTCGGTGCCGGGGGCGCGGCCGAGGCCGAGGTCGATGCGGCCGGGGTACAGCGCGTCGAGGGTGCCGAACTGCTCGGCGATGATCAGCGGCGCGTGGTTGGGCAACATGATGCCGCCGGCGCCGACCCGCATGGCCCTGGTCGCGGCGGCGACGTGGGCGATCACGATCGAGGTCGCCGCGCTGGCGATGCCCGGCATGTTGTGATGCTCGGCCAGCCAGTAGCGGCGATAGTCCCAGCCCTCGGCGTGGCGGGCGAGCTCGCGGCTGCTGTGCAGCGCGCTCGCGGCGTCGCCGCCGTGAACGATGGGGGCGAGGTCGAGGACCGAGAACGGGATCATGCCCGCACCATAGCGCGGCCTGGCCGGCGGGCTGACACGCGGCCCCTGCGGAGGCTGCTAGGTGAGCATGCCGAACAGCTCCTCGTCGTCGAGCACATCGAGGATAAGGTCGGCGATCTCCGACTCGGGCACGCCCATGCCGATGGCGACGTGGCGCAGGTAGGCGTCCTCGGCGAGGTCGAGCTCCTCGTCGGCGTCGTTGACGCTGGCGATCAGCTCGAGCAGCTTGCGCTTGTCGGCGGCGTCGAGGCCCTGCAGGGCCGTGGTGGTGCTGTGCACATTGAAGGCCGCGGGGTTGAAGCTGCGCAGCGTCGCGCTCAGCTCGACCGGTGGCTCGCCGCCGAGCACCTGACGCAGGATCGCCTCGATGCGCGCGACCTCGGCGCCCTCGAGGCGCTTGTCGGCATAGGCGGCCCCGAGCAGGAGCTGGGTGATGGTCTCGATGTGCTGCTTCATCGCGGTGGTCCTCGGAGGGGGCACAGCGTAACCGGTCCGCGGTCCGCTGGGCAGCGCGGATGCCCTTCTGGCTCCGGCCCCGGGTGAACTGTGGGTCCTGTGATCCCGCGCAACTCGGGCGGCGGCGCGGGCTTGCGGGCCGCGGGGGCCGGGGTAGGGTGCGGCGGCCATGTCGACCTCAACCGTGTCCGTTTCGCCGCCCGTGACGCCCGTGACGACCTCGATGATCTGCGTCGACCCCGCGACCGGCGAGCGGCTCGGTACGGTGCCGGTGATGGACCGGGCCGCGGTCGTGGCGGCGGTGCAGCGCGGGCGGGCGGCCCAGCCGGCGTGGGCGAAGACCTCGTTCGCGGAGCGACGAGCTGTCCTCAAGGACATCCTGGCCCGGGTCGTGGCGGAGCAGCGCTCGATCTCTCGCCTGGCGGTGCGCGACTCGGGCAAGACGATGGTCGACGCGGCGATGGGCGAGATCTTCCCGGTCTGCGAGAAGCTGCGCTACACGATCGCGCACGGCGAGCGCGATCTGAGGGCGGAGCCGCGGGCCTCGGGGCTGCTGCCGCACAAGTCGGCGCGGGTCGAGTACCTGCCGCTCGGGGTCATCGGCGTGATCAGCCCGTGGAACTTCCCGTTTCACAACTTCTTCTGTCCGGTGATCCCGGCGCTGTTCGCCGGCAACGCGGTGGTCATCAAGGTCTCGGAGCTGGCGAGCCTGTCGTCGCTCGAGTACCTCAAGATCTTCGAGGAGGTGCTGGCCCGCCGCGGCCATCCGCCCGAGCTGGTCCAGGTGGTGACCGGATACGGCGAGACCGGCGCGGCGCTGGTCAGCTCCGGCGTCGACAAGATCTTCTTCACCGGCTCGCCGCAGAACGGCCGCAAGGTGATGGCCACGGCCGCCGAGACCCTGACCCCGGTGGTGCTCGAGCTCGGCGGCAAGGATGCGATGATCATCTGCGACGACGCGGTGCTCGAGCAGGCGGTGTCGACGGCGCTGTTCGGGGTGTTCAACGCCTGCGGCCAGATGTGCGTCGGGGTCGAGCGGCTGTACGTGTTCTCGGGCATCTACGACGCCTTCGTCGCGCAGGTGACCGAGCGGGCCCGGGCGCTGCGCCAGGGGCCGCCATTGTCCAGCGGCCGGTTGGCCAGCGAGGAGGTCGACCTCGGGGCGATGACGATGCCGCGCCAGCTCGAGATCATTCAGTCGCTGGTCGACGACGCGGTGGCAAGGGGCGCGCGGCTGCTGCTCGGCGGTAAACCACGGGCCGAGCTCGGCGCCAACTTTTATCCGCCGACGATCCTGGTCGACGTCGATCACAGCATGCGCATCACCCGGGAGGAGCAGTTCGGGCCGGTGATGGTGATCATGCGCGTCGACTCGGAGGCGGAGGCGATCGAGCGCGCCAACGACTGCCCCTACGGCCTCGGCTCGAGCGTGTTCACGAAGGACCGGCGCCGCGCCGAGCGCATCGCCCGGGCGATCCACGCCGGCATGACCACGGTCAATGATTTCGGTTTGGCATACATGATCCAGTCGCTGCCCTTCGGCGGGGTCAAGATCTCCGGCTTCGGCAAGATCAACGGCCGCGAGGGCCTGCGCGCCTGCTGCAACGAGAAGGCGATCGTCACCGACCGCATCCCGGTGCGCCAGGGCATGGCGCTCTATCCCGTGCGCGCCGCCACCTTGCCGCTCGTCACCGGTGCTGTCCAGGCGATCTATGGCGCCGGCCTGCGTGAAAAAGCCCGCGGGGCGGTCCAGGTGCTGCGCTCGCTGGTGGCGCTGCGCCGGCAAAACCGCTGAGGCCTGACGGGCCCGCGGGTCTCGCGGTAACATCCCGCCATGGGACTGTTACACCGACTCTACGCGCGCGCGGCCCCGGAGGTGTGGGAGACCGAGACGCGGCTGCTACACGTGCTGCGTCTGGTCCGGCGCCCGGTGGCGGTGCAGTGGATCGTGACCGCGGCCTGCGATCTGCACTGCCCACATTGTTACTCGTCGGCGGGCAAGCGGGCGGTCGGTGAGCTGAGCACGGAGGAGGCGAAGCGGCTGATCGTCGACGAGCTGGTCGCGCTCGGGCGGCCGACCCTGGTGCTGGCCGGCGGCGAGCTGCTGCTGCGCAAGGACATCCCGGAGATCATCGCCTACGCGGCCGAGCAGGGGCTCGAGTGGGCGATGCATACGCACGGTGGACATGTCCCGAAGTTCAGGTCACTGCTGGCCCGGCACCCGCCCGCGCTGGCGGCGATCAGCCTCGACGGCGAACGCGAGCAGCACGACCTGTTTCGCGGCAAGCGCGGCAGCTTCGACGCGGCGCTGGCGGCGATCCGCGTGCTCAAGGAGACCGGCTGCCGCGAGGTGGTGGCCGGGACCACGGTGACGCGCCTGAGCGCGGACCGGGTGGCCGACATGTTCCCGGTGGTCGCGGCCTCGGGGGCCGACAGCTGGGGCCTGCACCTGTTCGCGCCGGAGGGCCGCGGGGCCGAGCACATGGCGCTGTTTCCGACGCCGGCGCAGCTGCGACGAGTGGCGGCCTTCGCCCGGCGCAAGCGCGCGGTGTTCCACGTCGAGCTGTGCAACGAGTGGGGCAGCGCGGGCGCCGACGATATCTATTATCGCGACCAGCCGTTTTTGTGCGGGGCCGGGAGGATCTCGTGCGTGATCGGGGCCAGCGGCGAGGTGCTGCCGTGCACCACCACGGACCTCGGGGAGAGCGAGGGTAATCTGCGTGATAAACCACTGCGCCAGATCTGGGCCCAGGGCTTCAAGCGGTTCCGGAGCAGCGGCCACGGCGAATGCTCGGACGGCAAGGAGTGCTGGTTGCAGAGCCGCAACGGCAACGCCTGCCGCGAGCAGGCGTTCGGCTGCGGGCGGAGGGTCGGATGAGCGCGCGCACGCTGCGGGGCCTGGCCGTGTGGATGACGGCGGGGTGGGTGGCGCTGACGCTGCTGCGCCGGCTGTGGCGCGGCGAGGTCGTGGTGCTGTCGTTATACGGGGCGCCGGTGGTGCGGCTGCTGGCGATCGCGCTGGTGTTCCTGGCCAGCTGCGTCGAGAAGGTGCGCACGGTGGTGGCGCAGCCGCAGCAGCAGTCGCAAGATCTGTCGCAAGAGCCAGGTGAGGATCCGGCGCCGCCCGAGGTCGTGGTCGCGGTCGACCAGGACTTTCCGGCCGGGCTCGACGATGGGGGGTTGCAGCGGCTCTACAACTGGATCGAGCCGCGCACGCTGCATCGATACTTCGAGCCCGCGGCGATCGGCGAGGTCGCGAGTGAGGGTTCGCCGGTGGCCGCGGACCCGCTGCCGCCACAGCGAGATCTGAACCAGGCGCGGCACCAGCCCGGCGAGGTCTTCAAGGCGGCGCAGGGCGCCCATCTGCGCGGCCAGGTGGCGATGACGGATCTGCTGGGGCTGCTCGACGCGGCCGAGGCGGCGGGCATCTACGACGAGTGGCTCGCGGGCCATCTGTGGCGTCACGCGCGGTTGCTGCGGCCGGCGCCGGTCGCCCTGCTCGCGCGGATCGAGCGCCACCTGCGGGTCGTGCACGCGCTGGTGCTGGGTCAGGCGAGCACCGGCCCGCTCGAGTTCTCGGCCTGGCGATCCAAGGCCGGGCCGCCGCCGGGCTGGCAGCGCCTGCAGGTGCCCAGGGGCCTGGTCGCGGCGGCGCGCGAGGCGTTCAAGCAGGGCGCCGATGCCGGCACCTGGGAGTCGGAGGCGACGCTCGAGCTGACGGTCGCGCGCGGTGAGCCGGTGCTGGTCCGTCGCGCCGCCGAGACCAGGCTGGCCGTCGGGGCGCCGCTGCGGCTGCGCCGGCTCGATGTCGTGCGCGCGCCCGCGGCCGTGGTCCTGCGCCATGCGACGCTGGGCGAGCTGCGGCTGCCGGCGGGCGCGGAGCTGACGGCGTGGAACGTCGCCCGCTTCCTCGACGCTGCCGGTCGCGCGTGGGTGCAAGGC
>NZ_JACCSO010000002.1 GCF_013812955.1 Nannocystis sp.
GCCTTGCACAGCGCGCAGTGTCAACCACAGCGCCGATCCACGGACCGATCCGCGGACCTATCGGGGTCCGGACCCCCGAAGGATCTCCGGCGCGAGGCGGGCACCGATCTCGAGCGGCGTCTGCCGCTGGAACTGCCGGGGAGGGCCTCGCCGCGGGCCTCTCGGCGGACCGGATGAAGGTCCCGAGACGCCGTGAGCGAGGCCGTGGACGCGGCCACGGGCGCCACGGGCGGCGCCGGGCCGCAGGCCGCCCTGCGCGGGCCTGCGCAGGCAGCGCGATGACCGAGCCAAAATTCCGCAGCGGACGGCCGCGGACCGTCATGAACCGTCATGAACCGCCGCGACTCGAGCACCACGCGTGGCTTTTGCTTCTGCATCAGCTCTGGCATGGTTCGCCGCCATGCCGCCGGTCGACCACAAGACGATGTTCGAGATCTACCGCGAGACCGACTATAATCGCGCGTTCCGCTACGTCTTGTTCACCGACCTCGACGAACACAACCGCGGCAAGGAGATCGCCCGCGCCGCTGCCGGTGAGACCGTATTCTCCGGCTTCATCGCCGATGAGCGCAAACCCGCCGCCCGCGAGGCCATCGAGGCCATCGTCGACGACCTCAACGGTATGGACGGCGACGACGCGTGCCTGTCCCCCTCCGAGTTCCAGACCCGCCTCGGCGAATTTCTCGTGCCCTGATCCCGGCATGTCGCCCGTCCCCACCACCGCGGCCGTGCACGCTGCCCTGGTCCGCACCGGTCTCGCCGTCGCTGTCGTCGTCGTCGCCTTCGCCATGGTCCCCGCCTGCGCCGAATCCGACCCGGGCGAGCCCGGCGAGCTGACCGCGCTCGCCGAGTTCGAGCTGGCCGCGCGCAGCGACCCGGCCCGCGCCGCGCCCCTGGCCTGGCAGGCCCCGGCCGACTGTCCCCAGGTCTACCGGGTGCGCATCGACGAGACCTACCCACCTGGCCTCGAGGACCGGCTGCACACCAGCGCGGAGCGCAGCGAGAGCTTCTTGACGATCTCCAGCCCGCGCGAGGACGTGCGCGAGAAGGTGCCCGTGACCTGGCCTTCGGGTCCTGTCCCCAAAGACAGGCTCTCCGTCGGCCGCCTGGTGTTTCAGGGACCGCGGACCCAGGACCGGCCGGTGCTGCGGGACTTCGCGCTGTCGGCCGAGCTCGCGGGTCCGGCCTCACCGGACGCGCCGTGCATGGAGCGCACCTGGGACCCGGTCGAGGACGCGCTGGCGCTCGGCTGGCCGCAGCTGTCGGCGCGGCTGGTCGCGCGCGGCGAGACCTGGCGAGGGGCGCGGGTCGAGGGTCGCTGCAACCGCTCGGCCTGCGTCGACCCGAAGACCGGGGGCGGCGGTCCGGACAATCACTTCCGGCCGTGCGCGACGATGTCGTGGCACGAGCGACTGGAGGGCCTGCACACCGTGGGCGACGGACAGGTCGCGGAGATCTCCAGCTTTTGGAGCGACGGCCACCCGCAGGGCGAGGGGCTGTCGAGCGAGCGCATCGCGGTGATCTCGGTCGACCACGGGCGACTGCTGCACAGCCGGACCGTCATTCACCACGGCTACTCGGGCATCGAGCGAGAGATCCGCGTCGACGCCGTCGATGCCTGCCCGGGTGGCCTCGTCGCCGCCGGGTGGACCCCGGACCCCGCGCTGGTCGCCGCCCGCGACGCCTTGATGGCCGCCGCCGACAAGCCAGGCAAGGGCCCACAGCAGCCGAGGAAGCAAACCCAGGAGCGGGGGCGTTAAGAGCCGATGGACAAGATCGTCATTCACGGCGGACAGCGCCTCACCGGTGAGATCCGGATCCTCGGGGCCAAGAACGCCGCCCTCCCGATCCAGTGCGCCGCCCTGCTCACCGACACGCCGACCACCCTGCGCCACGTGCCCAGGCTCAGCGACGTCAAGACCATGGGCGAGCTGCTGGTCGGCCTCGGCTGCACCGTCGAGGGCGACCGCACCCTCGTCATCGACCCCGCCGGCGTCGGCTCCGGCCCGCTCGAGGCCCCCTACGAGCTGGTCAAGACCATGCGCGCCTCGGTCACCGTGATGGGCCCGCTGCTGGCCCGCTACGGCCGCTGCCGGGTGTCGTTGCCGGGCGGCTGCGCGATCGGTGCCCGGCCGATCGACCAGCACCTGCGCGGCCTCGAGGCCCTCGGCGCGCGCATCCGGATGGCCCATGGTTACGTCGAGCTCAAGGCCAGGCGGCTCAAGGGCGCGAGCTTCAGCTTCGACGTCGTGACCGTCGGCGGGACCCAGAACGTGATGATGGCGGCGGCGCTGGCCAAGGGGACCAGCCGCCTGGAGAACTGCGCGCGCGAGCCCGAGGTCCAGGAGCTGGCGATCGTCCTCAACAAGATGGGCGCGAAGATCCACGGCGCCGGGACCTCGGCGATGGAGATCGAGGGCGTCGACGTCCTGAACGGCATCGACCACGCGATCCTCCCCGACCGCATCGAGGCCGGCACCTTCATGGTCGCCGCCGCGATCACCCGCGGCGACGTCCTGCTCGAGCACGCACCGATCGATCACCTGCACCCGGTGATCGCCAAGCTCGAGGAGGCCGGCGCGATCTGCCGGGTCGAGCCGCGCGGCCTGCGGGTGATCGGCCCCGAGGCGCTCAAGGCGATCGACCTCGTCACCCGCCCGCACCCCGGCTTCCCGACCGACATGCAGGCGCAGATGATGGTCCTCGCGACCGCCGCGCACGGCCAGAGCATCATCACCGAGACCATCTTCGAGAACCGCTTCATGCACGTGCCGGAGCTGTGCCGACTCGGCGCCGACATCCACGTCAACGGCAACGTGGCGATCATCAAGGGCCCGGCGAAGTACACCGGCACGACGGTGATGGCGACCGACCTGCGGGCGAGCGCCAGCCTGGTGCTCGCCGGCCTGGTCGCCAGCGGCAAGACGGAGATCCGCCGCGTGTATCACCTCGACCGCGGCTACGAGACCATCGAGAAGCGCCTCCGCCAGGTCGGCGCGAAGATCCGCAGGTTCCATGGCGCCCCCAACTGAAGGCCTCACCCTCGCCCTCCCGAAGGGGCGGATCCTGGCGCAGGCGATCCCGCTGCTGCGTCAGGCCGGGCTCGACCTCACACCGCTGCTCGCGAGCGGCCATGACCGCCGCCTCCTCTTCGACCTGCCCGGCGGACTGCGCGTGCTTTTGGTCAAGCCGGTCGATGTCCCGACCTACGTCGAGCACGGGGTGGCCGACCTCGGCATCGCCGGATACGACACCCTGTGCGAGGAAGCGCGCGACCTCTACGAGCCCGTGGATCTGGGCGTAGGGGCCTGTCGGCTGGTAGTCGCGGAGCCCGCCGAGCGCCCGGTGACCCTGCGCCGGGGCATGCAGCTGCGGGTCGCCACCAAGTATCCGCGTTTGACGCTGCGCCACTACCGCTCGCGCGGGATCCAACCGGAGATCATCCCGCTCGCCGGCTCGGTCGAGCTCGGCCCGATCACCGGACTCTCCGACCAGATCGTCGATCTAGTGGAGAGCGGCGAGACCCTCCGGCAAAATAACCTGCGGGAGACGGATACCATTCTTCACGTGACCAGCAGGCTCATCGTCCACCCGGCGAGCCTCAAGCTCAAGCAAGCGGCGATCACCCGCACCATCGCCGCAGTACGTGCGGCCGCCCTGACCCCCGCAAGGACCGCATGAGCAAACACGACGACCCGGCCCTGGTCCGCGCGGCCCTGATGCAGCGCTTGAAGGTGCACACCCGCGTCACCCAGCAGTCCATGGGTCCGACGCCCGAGCAGCGCAAACGTTTCGCAGCCTCGTTGCCGGACATCATCGCCTTCGGCGACCGCCGCTACGCCGCCGCCCACGTGGTGCTCGACTGGGACCATCGCATCCCGAGCGAGGCGCTGCTGCTCCGGCTCTATCTGAGCTACACGGACCGCGAGGCCGCGGACGTCGACGCCTCGCTCAAGGCCCGCGACCGGGAGATCGACGCGGGCAACCTGTACCCGGAGTTCGACGTCCCCGACTACGGGGAGATCGACGCCAGCGAGACCTATGTCGGGCTCATTCGTCCGGGCGGCAACGAGGTCGAGGAGCTGCGCTTCTTCAGCGACTGGCGCAAGAGCGTGCAGCAGCCGGTGGTGCGCGACGTGCTCGCGGCGGTGCGCACCCACCCCGGCTACGAGCGCTCGATGAAGGAGCGCAGCCACGACAACCTGGGCCCGCCGGTGGTGATCGGCTGGTCGCCGCCTTGCCTCGCCAACTCGAAGAACTGGGCGGTCGAGGTCTGGCTGCTGGTCGACTTCGACGGCCACATGGGTCGCGCCCACGTGTTCATGGTCGACAGCAAGCTGCGGACCGTGACCCGCGAGTTCTTCACCGAAGTGCAGATCGGCTAGGCCGGGCCGAACGAGGGCTAGTCCGAGTCGGGCCTGCTCGTGGCGCTCTCGTGGAGCGTGACGGTGCGGGCCGGCTCCGGGGCGAGGCGCGGCAGGGTCAAGAACAGCACGCCCTCATCGAGGTGGGCCTCGCCGCGGGTACAGTCGACGTCCCCCGGAAGTTGAACCCGACATAAGAAGCTCTCGAAGCCGCGGCCGACCCGGAAGCAGTCGTGGCGCTTGCAGGGCACGCCGTCGATGCCGCCGATGCTGCGCGCACCGCTGGTGCCGCTGCGCTCCTCGGTCCGCGGGTACGCGCGCAGGGTCAAGGTCGCGCCGTCGATCGAGATCTCGAGCTCGTCGGGGTCCATGCCGGGCAGCTCGGTGATGACGCGAATGTATGCATGATCCTCGGCGATGCGCAGCGCCGGGAACGCCATCACTGGCTCACACGAGGCGCTCGCTTCGCCGGGCCAGCGGCCTGCCCGGTCGCAGGGGGCCTGCGTGAGGGTCGGCTGCTGCGCCGCCACCTGCGCTCTGCAGAGTTGAAGGTACATGGCTCGATCTCCTGGTCGCTCGTATGCGGCGCGACCTCACACAATTTGTAGTACCCGCGCCTGGGGATGCCACCTGGGCCTACCCGGCGCGACCCAAAAGCGCCCGCCGGCGGCGAAGCATTGCGCACCAGCGCGGCCCACCCAGCGTGCACAGGCCCCTGCTCATCGATCGGGAGATACATTTCTCGGCTGTGAGCGCTGCGCAGCCGCGGCCCGCTCGTGGCGTAGTCCGGGGTAAGCGCCGATCCGGATCGCTATCCGATCGGCTGCCCGCGCTGGTACACGGCCGCGATCAGCGGCGAGCCGGCGTGATAGACGAGGTCGCGATAGTCGGGGGTTGCAAGCACCAACACGTCGGCGCTCATCCCGACCTCGAGGCGGCCGAGCTCACCCTGCAGGCCGAGCGAGCAGGCGGCGTTGTGGGTCACCGCGCAGATGGCCTCGGCGGGCGAGAGCTTGCAGCCGTAGCAGGCCAGGGCGAGCACCAGGGCCAGGTTCTCGAGCGCGCAGGAGCCCGGGTTGCAGTCGGAGGCGACGGCGACCGGGACGCCGGCCTGGACCAGGGCGCGGCCGTCGGCGAAGGGCTTGCCGAGCACCAGGGAGGTGCCGGGCAGCAGCGTGGCGATGGTGCCGGCGTCGCGCAGGGCGGCGCGCTCGGCGTCGTCGAGGTGGAGCAGGTGGTCGGCGGAGAGCGCCCCGAGCTCCGCGGCGAGCAGAGCGCCGCCGGTGTGGCCGAACTCGTTGGCGTGCAGACGCGGGAGCATGCCGAGGGCCCGCGCGGCGAGAAGGATCTGCCGGGACTCGTCGGGGGTGAAGGCGCCGCGGTCGCAGAACACGTCGCAGTAGTCGGCGAGGTGCTCGGCCGCGATCGCGGGCAGGATCTCCAGGCAAACGCGGCGCAGGAATTCGGCGCGGCCCTCGGGGCTGCCGCGCAGCTCGGCCGGCAGCGCGTGGGCGGCCAGGCAGGTCGTGCGCACCCTTGCACCTGTCTCTTGGGCCAGGCGCCTGGCGATCCGCAGCTGGCGCTGCTCGGTCGCGAGGTCGAGGCCGTAGCCGCTCTTGATCTCCACCGTCGTCGTGCCGCTGCGCTGCATGCGACGCAGCCGCGCCGCGCTCTCGGCCAGCAGCTCGTCGTCGGTCAGCGCCCGGGTCTGGCGCACGCTCGACAAGATCCCTCCGCCGGCCGCGAAGATGTGCTCGTAGTCGGCGCCGCCGAGCCGCAGCTCGAGCTCGTCCTTGCGGTCGCCGCCCCACACCAGATGCGTGTGGCTGTCGACCAGCGCCGGCAGCAACGCCTGGCCGCGACAGTCGACCTCGGTCGCGCCGGGCGTCGCCGGCCGGTCCTGCTCGCGCCCGATCCAGGTGATGCGGCCGTCCTGCATCACGACGCTGAGGTCCCGGCGCAGCCCGAGCTCGGCCTGCGCCGCGCCGGCGCGTGACCTGTCCTTTGGGCCATCCGCGAGCGTCAGCGCCTGCGCGGCCGCGACCAGCACCGTCGCGCTCACGTCGCCTCCGCGTCCATGAGGGTGGTACGCCCCGGGACGCGCACCTCGTGTTCGCGGGCGAAGTCGAGGGCCTCGTCGTAGCCGGCGTCGACGTGGCGGACGACGCCCATGCCGGGGTCGGTGACGAGCACGCGGGCGAGGCGACGGGCGGCGCCCTCGGTGCCGTCGGCGACGACGACCATGCCGG